>CAZDTF010000032.1:0-10077 GCA_964508325.1 uncultured Nitrosopumilaceae archaeon
TAATTCCTCTTTTTTCTGCTAATACATTAGATCCAACATCACCATCATTTATTACTAGATCAAATTTTTGCGCATTGTACAGTTTTGCTTCTTCTACCAGATATTTTGATATTTGTTTAACCAAGGGAGGATTTCCTGAAACTGGAAGTAAAAAATTCCACAATGAACGTGTAATACTGGGACCTTTTTTTCCATCAATTGGCGTTGGCATAATAATTTCATGGATCTGTTGTTTTTTTGTAGGGAATTTATTGAGTAGTTTTTGATAAATTTCACCCTTGCTTGAATAATGCACCTCAAACTCTGATTTTACATATTGAGGTAGATCTTGATCTAATGCCATCATCCTAGTGTAATGACCATTTCCCCACGAATAGATGAATTCCCCAATCTTTAGCACGAAATAAAATTAATCCATCCTGTTTAAATTCTCAATGATTAGATTTCAGCGAGTCAATAATATCATGTACGTTTTTTGTACCTGTTTTAACTATGATCATCTTTCTTGTTTTTATTGCAATCTGTGAAATTTTGCGAATTTTGTCTTTTTGGATATTATTACCAAATTTCAACTTGCATAAATCTTGGATTCTGGAAATGTATTTTTCTAATCCTAACTCATTTGCATTTTCAAAAATACTATCATCCACTGCTAGAAGAGGAAACCACGGAACCAGATTTTTTTTTAATACAACCTTGGTACTGTATTCTATGAACCAAGCAGGAAATATCAGTGATGAAATTGCAACAGAAATCCTTTCTATTTTTGTTCTGATTGCAATATCCGCAAGTATTTCTGTAATTGCTGCTACCTTTAGCAAGAAACCTTTACTTCCAGATGATTTTAGGGATAGTTTACAAAACTGTAGCTCAATCTTATCTTGTATTATAAGTGACAAAATCTGATTAATCATCTTGACTAGGTTTAGAAGATCCTGTTCACTGCGGTAACATACTAGAATTTTAGGTTCAAAACCCATCTTAATTATCTGAAGACATGAAATTGCTGAAAATTCGTCATATATGCAACAAAGAATTTTTTCATTTTGAGAATTGTAGGGAATTCCACCATTACCTTTATCGATGAAAATACAGATGTAGGCATGTGATTTCGTTATGTATGTGTAAAGAAGTTTGTCATAACTTGTTTCTGATCCAGGTTTTGTTTGCAGATGTGATGTCTTTTCTATTAGTGAAGATGTTGCAGCCAGCTCCATGTCTTTTGGTAAATAATCTACTGTTTGTCCTTCTACTTTTACTAAGAATTTTTCTCTATTAAGAAGAAGGTTTGAGCCAATTTTAGTAATGTTAGAAAGGACGGTCTCAAAACGATTCTCTATCTCTGTTGCAATTACTATCTTTTCAATTCCAAAAAGTTTCCCTATTATGGAAGATGCAATGACGGGATCTTTTGCGTCTACTATTATTAACGAATCATTTTGCTGTATTTTGTCATAACTTTGGTTTTTCATTTTAAGAATTTTAGATATGGCAGAAATTAGGTAATCAATTTTGTTTAGAGAAAATATTGTGGGAAAAACAACAATCACTGTTCTTTGACTCATTTACCTTCTTTGTTTCAAGTACTTTATAACTCTAGAATGGTTTTTCTTCAAGTTAAATCTAGTAATAATTATATTGCCATGAGAAACGCAATTATTTATGAGCAAGTTTACTACTGAACAAATTAACAAATTAAATAATGATCTGACTACTCCTCAAGAAGTTCTTAAATGGGCATTCGATAACCTTCATCCAAAGCTTGCAAAGGCATCAAGTTTTGGTGCAGAAGACGTAGCAGTCATTGATATGATGATGAAGATAAATCCAAAGGCTAGAATCTTTACGCTTGATACAGGAAGACTTAATCAAGAAACATATGATGTAATGGACCAAATACGAAACAAATACAACGTAAACATAGAAGTTATGTTTCCAGACCAAAATGAGGTAGAACAGATGGTTAGAGTAAATGGAATGAACCTGTTTTATCAGAGTATCGGGAACAGAAAACTTTGCTGTGGGATAAGAAAAGTTCATCCTATGAACAGAATACTTGCAACACTGGATGGTTGGATCACGGGATTAAGAAATGATCAAACGCACAACCGTGCAGATGCAAAAAAAATTGA
The DNA here is from genome assembly GCA_964508325.1 of uncultured Nitrosopumilaceae archaeon. Taxonomy (GTDB): domain Archaea; phylum Thermoproteota; class Nitrososphaeria; order Nitrososphaerales; family Nitrosopumilaceae; genus TA-20. Next base: position 2,133 of record CAZDTF010000032.1, read on the forward strand.
GATAGACGACCAGCATAATGGTATTATCAAAATAAATCCAATAGTAGACTGGAATTGGGAACAAACGTGGGACTATATTAAAACTAACAATGTTCCCTATAACAAGTTACACGACAAAGGTTATCCTAGCATTGGATGTGAACCATGTACACGTGCAATAAAACCAAGTGAACCACTAAGAGCAGGACGTTGGTGGTGGGAAACAGATTCAGAAAAAGAATGTGGTTTACATGCGGACCACAATAACGAGTGAGATATTTTGGAACAAGATAGAGGAGTTGCAAGACCACATGGCGGAAAGTTAGTAAACAGAATAACAATCAAAAATTCTGCTGGACTGTATTCAATATCAGTTAATGGTGATCTTGCCAATGACATTGAAAACATAGCAGATGGAATTTTTAGCCCTCTTGAGGGATTTCTACTGCAACAAGACTTTCAAGCAGTAGTTAGCAAAGGAAGATTATCAAATGGAATTCCTTGGACAATTCCAATTGTATTGGACGTTGACAAAAAAACTGCTGCTGAAATAAAAGATTCGCATGATGTTAGTTTAAAAAATCCTGAGGGCAATGACTTTGCAATTCTGCACGTTGAAGAGGTGTATAACTTTGATAAAAATTCAACTGCAAAGCAAGTCTATGGTACTACTGATCCAACGCATCCTGGTGTAGCAAAAACTATTGCAATGCAGGACTTTCTAGTTGGTGGTAAAATAGACTATATCAAAAGACCATCTGAAATACCTATAAGAAAATATCGAAAAACACCAACAGAAACAAGAGCAAGCTTTGAAAAATCAGGATGGAAAACCATTGTAGCTTTTCAGACAAGAAACGTACCACATGTAGCTCATGAGATGCTTCAAAAAGCATCTCTTAACACACATGATGGTCTTTTCATAAATCCATTGATAGGGAAGAAAAAATCAGGAGATTTTACAGATGAAGTCATAGTAGGTGCCTATGAAACATTAATCCAACATTATTATCCACAAAACCGATCTCTGCTAGCAACACTACATACTGAAATGAGATATGCTGGTCCAAAAGAAGCAATTCACCACGCTATAATGAGGAAAAACTTTGGATGTACTCATATAATAATTGGTCGTGATCATGCAGGTGTTGGAACTTTTTACGATCCATTTGCAGCACAAAAGATTTTTGATGATTATCCTGATCTTGAAATAGAACCTATCTTTTATCCAGCCTTTTTCTATTGCAAAAAATGTCTTTCATTTGCAAGTGAGAAAAATTGTCCACACGGACCAGAACATCAAGAACAGTTAAGCGGTACTAAACTAAGAACGATGATTCTTGATAAACAGGCTCCGTCAGAATATATGATTCGACCGGAGGTTTCCAAAATAATAATGAGCTGGAATAAACCGTTTGTCGAATAAATTTTTATTAAAAACTGCCTCAGCTAGTTTTATGCGTTATACCGCAATCTTCGTTCTTTTATTAACAATCCCACTATTTCCAGCATATGCCCAATCTCCGATGAATAAATCAGAACACCTTGATACCGTAGAAGTTCCCTTCAATGCATTCAATGTAATTAGTCATAATGCTACTATTTTTTATCTTGAACACGAACACGCAACAAACTGGCAAGTTGAAATTCAAAATAAACTTCGTTATGCAAACCCAAATGGTACTGCTGTAGTACGGCTATACGATAACCTGAATACAGAAAAATATATTGAGATTGGTATGGGCAGCCAACCAGATTACAAATTCTGGGTAGCTGTGAATACTGCTACTGATGGATATTTTGTAATACATGAGGACAGAGTGAGTGGGTGGTCACCAGAGAACACAATCACGGTTCAGCATTCAAGCAACAGCGGTCTTTCCGTAACAGTTGGAACAAAAACGGTTGTAGATCAATTAGATGTAGCAGGCTTTACAATAAAGAATTTTGCTGTTTATGGAATGGGATCTTTAACCGATCCACCTGCAGTAAACTCTGGAAGCATGATTCTAAGTTTTCTCTCTGGAGATCCTGCGCAAAATCCACTATTTTATATGCCAATGATCGTCCTTGCAGGAACTGGAGCTTTGATAATAATACTAATCAAAACTAAGAAGCGAACCTAGTCTTGTAGAAATTGCATTCATTTTTTATCTTACACACATCACACATTGGAGATATCGGTTTACAGATGTTTTGACCATACATCACAAAAGTGTCATTTATTTTAAGCCAGTACTTGCGTGGGATTTTTTCTATTAATTCTAGTTCGGTTTCTTCGGGAGTTTTTGTTTGAACAATACCAAGTCTATTTGAAATCCTGTGAACATGGGTATCTACTGGTATTGCAGGCTTTTCAAATGCATATACGAGAACACAATTTGCAGTCTTTCTACCAACACCGGGAAGTTTGAGTAACTCATCCAATGTATCTGGAACCTCGCCGGAATATTTTGAATCAATAAGTGAAGCAACTTCTATAATTCTTTTTGCCTTTACATGATAAAACCCAGTTGATTTGATGATTTTTTCAACATCTGATACTTTGGCTTGCGCAAGTGATCTAGCGGATTTGTATTTTGCAAATAATTTTTTTACAACAGCAGAGGTGTTCTCGTCTCTTGTTCTTGCAGAAAGAATAGTACCAATAAGGATGCTAAGGGGGCCTCCAGTCTCAGCCTCGTGTAACTCTCTTAATGCAGTCATTCTAGGCGGTTTAACCAAATTCATTGTTTCTATCATCCCCTGCAGAATTTTTTTCATTTGATCCAATTTACTTGATCATACTTTAGACCATACAAGTATTATATCTGTTAGAATAAAGACGCATATTGAATTTAACAAAAGATGAAGAATCTGCATTGAAGGGTGAACAAGGAGAGAGCCTTGCTCTTGCATACCGTGTACTTGTAGCCATAGGTGAAGCAACAAATGCTGATCGATTATTGCCCGTAGAATGGGCTCACCTTTCTGGAATAAATTACAATACAATAGGAGATGCGGGAGAAGAATTTCTTGCTAGATTAAGCAAGGATGTCAAGTTCAAAATTAAGACCACAGTGAATCCAATGGGCTTTGATTTTGATACGGTCTCAAAATATAATCTGGATGAGGAATTTATCAAAAAACAAAGTAGCATAAGAAGTTCTTATGAAAAAATGGGTATCACACAATCTTTTTCTTGCATTCCATACAAGATTTTTGACTTGCCAAAAAAGGGAACCCATGTTTCTTTTGCTGAAAGCAACGCTGCAATTTATGCAAATTCTATCTCAAAGCTGAAAACAAACAAGGAAGGTGCATTTAGTGCACTTGCGAGTGCATTGACAGGAAAAAGTCCATTTTCTGATTTAAGAAAAGACGAAACCCGGGATCCAAATCTCACAATCCGAATGAAAGTTGATGAAAAAGATGAACTCACATTTGGATTGCTAGGATATTATGCTGGAAAAGTAGGAGGGAGCTCAGTTGCCATTTCTGGAGTAACGAATTTTGATAAACGTAGCTGCAAATCACTTGGTGGGGCAATGGGAACTTTGGGTGTTGGGGGAATGTTAACTGTTGTGGATGTCAAGGGGGTAACCGTTGATTTTGGTAAAAAAGAAATGCTGACAAATCATGATGAGCTAAATACTGCAGAATCTGGTGATGTCATAACTCTGGGCAGTCCACAGCTTGGCCTTGACGAAATCTCCGATCTTGCGGGCATGCTAAAGGGGAAAACTTTCAAGAAACGCTGTATGGTTTTTTGTCCAAGAGCAATCCAGGAACAAGTAAGAAAACTTGGTTATCAAAAAGAGATTGAACGTGCTGGCGGAGAACTTCTTTATGATTGTTGTATCTGCCTTACTCCTTTAATTAATAAGAAAGATGTCGATGGGGTGATTACAAACAGCGTAAAAGGAGCATATTACTTGCGAACTTCAAATGGAGTAGATGTTAACCTAAAAAATCTTTGTCAAATTGTAGAAGAGGAGACAAAATGACACTCAAGATAATTGTAAAAGGTAAGGCTCATGGTATTGCACTTGTTTCGAAAAACCCAATGAATTTTCTTGGAGCTGTTGACAAAAAAACAGGAAAAGTTAGGGATGAAAACCATGATCTCTTTGGCAAATCTCTGGCAGAAAAAATTCTTGTCTTCCCCGTTGGAGTTGGAAGTAGTGTGGGTGCCTATACAATATATTCTCTAAAATCAAACAAGTGTGCCCCGCAAGCAATGATCTGTTTAAAAGCTGATCTTACTACTGCTTCGGGATGTGCTCTCGCAAATATACCGTTAGTTGTAGCGTCAAAAGACGAATTCGATTCCATTAAAGATGGAACAAAAATTCTGCTTGATGCTGAAAATGGAAAAATTCTATAAATATCTCTTACCACAAAACGTGCTTTTTATACTGGTGATATCTTAGACGTATTCTTTATTTCTTGGAATCTTTTTGAATTATATTTGTAAAAAAATTGATTTAGTCCCCAAAAAAAAAACAGGACTAACTCATTGTGATTTTCCACGTGACTGATAATGTATCAGACGGTGCGACTGTAACGCTAATGGCTTGATCTGCAAAGAGATCTCCTAACGCTGCAGCTACACCACATCCAGTTGAACCACATGTGCTCTGTCTGTTAAATAACCCAGACGCTGTGAGAACATTGTTGCCACCATCATTTGTGAATGCAAATGGACTTGCTGTGGTTATAGTGGCTCGTGCTTGATTGGTTGCCGGTGTGTCTAACGTTACTAAGCCCTGTATTCTTTGTGCAGATTCATCGGCTGAACCTCCAGCTGGCAGAGTAGTGTCTGCTCCAGTTCCACTTATAGCGTTGGTTCCGTTTCCGATTGCTATCCAGTTAAAGATTGCACCACGCAATCCTGTGCCGGTTATGGATGAACATGGACTACCTCCAGTTATTGATGTCGTTGAGTTTGCAAACAACATCTGAACTGCACAGCCATGTCCACGTTGCGTTACTACGTTATCACCTTGGATGTAATTCTTTATGTTTCCATCCTTGTCTTTTACGACATAAATCACGTGACCTAGTATTGAGGATCCCGCAATTGGTTGTTTTACATCTTGTGCAACCAAAAAAGGTGTTGCAGACAATGTATTGAACCCCAAGAGCGATATTGCCACAATAGCTACTATTGTACTAGATAGTACAATTGTCGTTTGGTGTTTCATTAATGAATGAGAGGATTAATTACTAATAAGTAATGCGGCACTTTCCCGTTTTTGGAAGTTCCATTTTGGATCATTATGACCTATGGATTTGCTTTAACACCCATATTTTCGTTCAATTCTACTGATAGATGTTTTCCAGCTGTTTTGATAGGTTGTGTAGTATTAATGGGAGTGGTTGTATTTGTAGAAGGTTGAGTTGTATTACCAGGAGAAATTGGCATGTTTGATAAAGTATTTCCGTAAGATATCATTGATACTATACCAATTATCACTGCAATGGCAATAATTATACCAATTATTGATTTCTTGTTCATAGATTTGCAGCTTTGTGGTTACTTTTGTAATATAAACATGATGGGTTGAAATTAAGATTTAAGAAGAACATGTATAATATCAAGTTAATAGAAATTAAAAAATGCAAAAATATTTTTTTGTCATAACATTTGTGGTCTTGTTATCGGCAGGAGTTGCTTACGCTGATAACACTATAATGATCACAAAATCATTCTATATGAACAAAGTAATTTTTGATGGCAAATGGTCATTTTTAACTGAGTGGAAAAAATCGAGCCTAGATACTCTTTCTTATGACGACGGAACCGAAATAGAACTTAGGACAGCGCATCAAAATAATTTTATCTACGTTTTTGCTGACGTGGTATCGCAAACTGAATTTAGCAAACATGGTGACAATGCAATTGTTTGCTTTGACATCAATGATACTAAACCAATCACATCTAATAATAATGATTATTGTTTTTTAGTTTCACTTGATAGTAAAACTTCGTTTGTGTTACAGGGAGGATCTACACTTGGTTTCAATGGAGGCTTTAAAAAAATAGAAAATCCAGAAGGATTCATAGGAATTTCTAGCATATCTGATGAAAATGATCGTTACAGCAAAATTCCACATACAGGTTATGAATTTAGAATTCCAACTGATCTTATTGGAAGATCAGATATCTATGGTTTTTATCTTGGAGTATATGACGCACAAAAAAACAAGGTGTATTCCTGGCCCCAAAATATTACTTCTGATTTACCTATGAAAATTCCAAGTCCTAGCAAATGGGGAGATATTATATCACCAGACAAATCCCTTCCAGAATTTCCCTTTCCTATACTTTCATTATTATCTGCAATCGTTGCAGTATTATACATAACACGAAGAAAACAATTCTCTTTTAGTCTAAAATAGAAGAAAATACTGATAGATAATGAAGAAAGTCACTGATCTTTACAAACTAAATCAAAAAATAATTCGATGTAAAAGATGTCCTCGGCTTACATCATACATAAGAAAAGTGGCAAAGGAAAAGGTAAGGCGATTTAATGATCAAAAATATTGGGGTAAGCCACTTACGGGATTTGGAGACGTTACAGCTGAATTATTAATTATTGGTCTTGCACCTGCTGCACATGGTGGAAATAGAACGGGAAGAATGTTTACTGGGGACAGTTCTGGCGATTGGGTTTCTAAAATTCTTTATGAAAATGGTTTTGCAACAAAACCATCTAGTGAAAGAATTGGGGATGGTTTTAGTTTAATTAATGCCTATATCACTGCGTCAGTACGTTGTGCACCACCGCAAAACAAACCGCTAGGAGAAGAGCTGGATAATTGTTTGCCATATCTAAAAGAGGAGTTATCTTTGCTAAACAATATTAAAATAATAATATGTCTTGGAAAGATAGGATTTGATTCCTGTTGCAAACTATTACATATTAAAGGGATCAAATTTGCTCATGGAAAATCATTCAAACATGGAAAATGGATTATCATACCTACTTACCATCCAAGCAAACAGAATACTCAAACTGGTCGTCTTACTTGGGAACAATGGTCAGAAATTTTTGCAAAAGCAAAAAGAATTTTAAATAAATCTGAATGAATCTTCGAGGTTTATTAATAGAAAAGAAGGAAGATCAAATGTGGACATAAGAAATCATTTAGTTTATCAAATCTGTTTATCATCGATAATGAAACGATTTAGGAATTAAAATTAGAAAAAGTGGGCTTTTCGCCAGTCTTCCCATTGCGAGTTCTCCCTACTCGTATGTAGATTGTGACGATACACCCGAGGGTGATGGAACTGATGGGAATCTGTCGCCGATCTGTTGTTCTGCAACTGCCGATGCTTCTTGGAGGATCTTGTCAGTTTCCTCATTAGATACATCAGAGTCAACGCTAAAGTCTCCACTGGCTAATGAATCCATCATTAGTCCGTTGAGTGTTTGGGTCATAGAGTTTAGTTCGGAATCTGCTTCTGGCATGAATCTTCCAAGGGATGATTTGAGTCCCTTCATTGTTGACATTGCTGGTGCTATTGCTACCATTGCATCTCCAAGATCGTGGATGGTAGTTAGACGTAATTGCACCTGTTCTAGCGCCATTCTTGCATTTCCTAGCATTTTTGTGACCTTTCTAATTTCTGCAAGTTCATTTGATAGAACTTTGCTTGTACTAGAGTCGTGTTGTTGCATTGCGGCTACGATTCGTTTGAAAAGCTGGGCATCTCTTTCCCTTAACTTTCCCAACATAGAATCCATCTTCGATATTTGACCCTGTAATTTGTTCACAGCGCCCTCTATCCTAGGTTTGAGTGCTCCCTGTGGTTTTACAGTTTCACGTATTTTTTCGCTTATACCTACAGACTCTGGTCGAGTCCAGGTTTTATCGAAGCCGGTCATGCGAGGTACTTTAAAAATTGACTCTTAATGGTAGGTGTATATTATCATCAACTTTAGGCTAAATTTAGCTCACAAAATGTAAATCAGGC
>CAZDTF010000033.1:0-10028 GCA_964508325.1 uncultured Nitrosopumilaceae archaeon
CAAGGCAAGTCAGTGCCATGGGTTGCAGGAGTAGGAGGCTCAGGAAATGCAGGAATAGCTGCAATAGTAAAGAAGGTTCCTTGGTCTTTAGGTTACGTAGAGGTGGCATATGCTAAGCAGAATAAAATGGCATCATTTGGCGTTCCAATGACCTATGCATACATGCAAAACCATGACAAGACTGCATTTTTGGATGCTACTGTGGATACCACATTAGCAGCAGGTAAGGGAGCAGTGACATCAATGCCACAATCTGACGGCGATTGGAGCAAAGTATCTATAAACAACGCACCAGGAGCTAACGCATATCCAATTGCAACTTACACATATTTACTTGTCAACGAAAACTTGGACAAGATAAAAGGAATGGATATGCAAAAAGCAAGCGATCTAGTCCATATGCTATACTGGTTTGTAACCGATGGGCAAAAAAGATCAACCAAGTTGTTGTATGTGCCATTGCCTGACAGCGTAGTACAGATAGATGAAAATGGGCTCCATAAAATAATGTATAAGGGTCAACCAGTGTGGCCTATAAGCTCATCATAGAAACAACAAACTTTCCTTTTTTCCTTTTTTATAAAATCTATTTGAATCATCAACACTGAAAGTTTTTGGAACAAATCTATCGTTATTATAACTTGATTTAAAATACACAAACAGGATTTTTTTTATGTTACTGCGAATAGCTCCAATGTCCCTTTCTCTTTTTACGTTCTATCTCAATTAGCAACTTTGTTAATAATAATCCAGCTATAAAGCCACCAACATGTGCAAGAAACGCTATTGATAATGATGCAAATGAACCGATGAATGCATAAAAGATCTGTATTGCAAGCCAATAGTAACCCCTGATATCACCAAGCGCAGCTGTAATTCCCATTATCCCGGAAATTGCGCCAGATGCTCCAATCAGCACGCTTGAACCATTTCCCAAGATAAAAGATGCCACTGTACCATGCAGTAATGCACCTGCAATACCGGCTGCTAGATAAATCAAAAGAAATCTTGATCTGCCAACTGATCTTTCTGCAAAGCCACCAAGATATGCCAGTGCAAAAAGGTTGAACGCTATATGGGCAATGTTTACATGAATAAACATTGAGGAGAATAATCTTGTTATGGTATCAGATAATGGATGATTGTAGCGAAATAAATAATCCGGGATAAATCCGTAGTGGGAAATAATATGGTCCTGCGAATTTGATAAAATACCATATGCAAAAATCACGCCATTTACAATCATCAAAAGTGCTGTAATTGGGGGAGGGCTAGATAGCTTGAGAAACACTAGTTCTTCAATTATAATACTGATAATTAATTATATCAAATTTGTATTGGGTGACAATTAAATTCTAGTCACAAATGATTCAGATTATTTACTCTGATGACATATTTTCTATAGACACGTCTGGCACCAGTATCTTTTTGGAACTATGTGCCACTATGATTGAAAAACTCTGGCTAATTTTTTATTTGATAGGAATCTTGAGAAAAATATAGCCGGAATTAGAGCGGCAATTAATACAAGTGACGCTATAGGAAATTCTGGAATTGCATAAGTACCATAAATTGTTATTTCACTAGTCTGAGCTGGAAAGTTAATTCCAAGAGTTCTATAAATCGTAGATTTTGTTTCATTAAATTTGGCTGGTTGTTTATCGGCAAGTACATAATAAACATCATCGCTACCATCAGCTTTCTTTGAATCAATTAAATCCCTTGGTAATTGCATAAACAGCACGCCATCACTTTTTGCTCCCATCTTTATGTGCAAAGAAAATGTATCTTTATCAACAGTAGCACCAAGGATGTGGCCTCCAACCGCACTATAGATCAATGAAAAGTCAGTGTTAGGGACAATGATGGTACCTCCAGAAAATTCAGGTACACTTGGTACCTGAGCGGTTGAATTTTTAGGAAAGAATGAAACAGAAGCTTCGTTTGACGGGTTACTTGTACCGATTAAATTTATGGTTGATACTCTATAGGTGTAAGTATCTAGACTCAATCCTGTATGTAGATATGTAGTACTATTTCCAGCATTAGGAGTTAGAATTAACCAGCCACCTAAGCTAGTTTTGAATTCTATTTTATAGCCAGTTACTGTAGACCTGCCATTATTTAATGGAGCGATCCATGAGAGTTTTATACTAGTTTGAGAAGCTTTGAGAGCAAGTCCCGTTGGGGGATCAGGCTTGGATGTACATTGTGAGAAAGATGATGAATTAGAATCTAGTGCTGAAGTGCTTGTTGGTGTTGCTGAAACCTCTGTCGAAGGATTGCTTTGACCACCACCTAAGAAAAGAGCGGTAACCACAATAGTGTAGGTCTTGCCAGTTACCAAATTTTTTATAGAATAATTTGTGGTCAGTCCAGTGTTGTCTACTATCGTATCATAAACATTTGGGGAAAGTTTCTGGTCTATTTTGTATCCTGTGATTTTTTCCCCATACGTTTCTGAAGGAGGAAACCAAGAAAGACCAATCTCGGTTGGAGATGTTGCAATAGCAGTTACTCCTGACGGAGTAAATGTTTTTGCTGGTATTGCAGATGCCTCGTTTGATGTACCTCCCATACCAATGCAATTGATTGCTGATACTCGGAAACTGTAGGTTGTACCTGCTGTAAGGCCTGTTTGGGTATAAGAAGTGGCTGGACTTACAGTATCTGCAACCAAAATCGAATATGCGTTTGAGCCGGTTTTGTATTCTATCTTATAACCAACTATCGAAGAACCTCCAGTGTTTTTGGGGGGATTCCATGATAAACTAATGCTTGTTTCAGAGGAAGAGAATGCACCAAGACCGGTAGGTGGATCTGGGACTGTACTTATTTGCACTGGTATCGCTGTTGATGAATTTGATGAATTACTTGTACCAACTGAATGTATTGCAAAGACTCTGTAGGTATAAGTGTGAATAGTTGTTAATCCTGTGTGAGAATAGATAGTGTATGAGCTGCCAGTATTTGAAATCAGATTTGTAAAATTGCCAAAGTCTATTTCATATTGAATTTTGTATCCTGTTACAGGAGGTCCACCGTTACTTGTTGGCGAAGTCCATGAGAGATTTATTTGAGTTGCCGAATATGATGTAGCAGTAAGACTCGTTGGCGGATTTGGGGGTATGTTTAGAGGCGGAGAGGATGTTTTTTTTGGCGTAGCTACAGCTTCAAGTGATGGGCTACCTATTCCAGCTGAGTTTATTGCAGAAACGCGGTATATGTAAGTCGTCCCAGTCAAGAGGCCTTTATTGGTATATTGAGTAACATTGCCTGTTTTATTAAGCAAAGTATAATCAGATGTTGGAACTTTGTATTCAATTTTGTAACCTATTATGACTGCACCACCATTGTTTTGAGGTGGACTCCATGACAAACTCACGCTAGTAGGTGATATGGCTGTTGCAGTTAAACCAGTAGGTGAATCTGGAACTGTTTTTGATGTTTGTGCATATGAACAGTTTGAAAAGACGAGAACGCCTGTTATTGAAAGAATAATTATCAACACTAGTTTTCTACATTCTATTTTTTTGATGTTACATTTAGTACATGATTCAAACACTATAATGGAAACTCTCTTATTGTTTTTAGGGATTGCTGATAAATAATATGGCTTGTTGGTGAATTATAGAACGAATAAATTTGTCGTAATATGGAAACACAAGCAGATCTGATTTTTGCATTTATATTAAAATTCGTGTAAGACTCCATTACAAGCAGCTCATTATTAGATTCGGTTGCGGTTATTTGGTTATGAGACTCTATGAAATAGTTATAGGAATTGCTCTTTTAGTTGGCTCAGTTTATGGCTATTCTAATTCTACAACTCTCATACCAGAAATACAAAATTACTTGGCTACTATGCCAGGATTCTTTCCAGACATTGTAGGTTCACAAAATTCTATGCTTTTGCGTATGAGTGATCCTGCAATGAAAACAATGATTAAGATTACACAACTTGGCTTTATTGGCATAGCTGCTTCTGCTTTGATGCTTTTGAGTTTTGGTATTGTTGCAAAAAAGAAAACATCGCACACTCAAAATGTGGCGATTCAGAAAATAAACGAAAATTCAAAATCAGAAATGGTATCAAAGAACATCATGGATGACTCATTGCATATCTATACCAACATTCTTCAAATTCTTAAAGAACGATTAGCTAAAGGACAGATAACCAAAATGGAATTCGAGAGACTCAAAAAATTGTTGTGTGTTGACGAATAGAACGATTCTTTTAGATTCTGATTTGTGAATATCTTTTAATTCGTCTCAATTTTTTCATTTGATCGATAAAGCCTGATTTCCAAATTTGGCAGAACAGGTTTATCTTCAAGTAATTTTATTTTTATACGACGGGGTTGTGGTGATGTCTGGCGCAGTGGATGAATTAATTCTAAAACATTTAGGTAAGAGGACACTGCGAAAAATCGAAAAAAGATTATTTAAAAAATATAAGATACCTCTCGATCAAGTTCTATTTGAATTCGAAAAATTCGATGTCGTGCTTCATGAATTTTTTGGAGAAGGAGCAGAGGGATTAGAGTATCAGCTCTTCAAATCATTGCACGCAATCTCAAAATAATCCACCTATCACACAATCAATTAAAAGATACGCCTCTGTTTTGATATCATTGGCAAAATGTGATGTAGCTATAATCGGGGGTGGATTGCTTGGAACCTGCATCTCATACTGGCTTTCCAGTCTTTATGATATTGAAGTCAGTGTGATTGAAAAAGAGCCAGAAGTTGCAATGCACACAAGCAGCCGTAATACAGGAGTCGTGCATTCTCCCTTTTATCTAAATCCTGAAAAGAAAGCCAATCTTGCCAAGGCAACCTTCGTATCCCATGATTTGTGAAAAAGATTTGCAGAAAAAAAAGGACTTTCATGGAAGAAAGTTGGAACCCTAGAGATTGCTTTGGATAACACCCAACACAAGATACTAGAAAAATATCTAAAATGGGGCGTTCAAAACGGAATCTCTGAAGAAAATCTTGAGTTGCTTGATAAAAAGGAAGTTGCAAAAAAAGAGCCAAACGTATCCTGTCACTCTGCTGTATTTTGTAAGACTGATGTTGCTGTTGACTACGGTAAACTAACACAAGAGCTAAAAAAAGAATCACAAAAACATGGAACAAAATTTTTACTAAATCACAAAGTAGAATCAGTTGAAAACAAAAAAGAACCAATCATAACTTTTGAAAACAAAACACATCTGTTATCAAATCTAGTAATAAATTGTGCAGGAGGATACTCACTTGACATTGCAAAAAAGTTTGGAATAGCATTACAATATTCTAGTCTTCATTTCCGAGGAGAGTACTGGATTGCACAAAAGGAATACACTGATATCGTGAAAACAAACATTTACTCTGTTCCAAACTATCCAGATTTTCCGTTTTTAGATCCGCACTGGATCTTACGAGCTGATGGAAGAAGTGAGGTGGGACCAAATGCAGTACCTGTTCCAAGCCCTGAAACCTATTCTGGTTACGTTGGAAATGTAGAGACATTTATCTCAAAGTTAGCTGATGTTGTTACTGGAAATGCAAGAAAACTTTTCTTGAATGCTGATTTTATGAATCTAGTTGCCAAAGAATGGCTAAGCTCAGTCTCCAAAGTAGTAATGATTGAACGCGTACAAAAATTCATTCCAAAAATAAAACCAGAATATTTCTCAGAACGTGGTACTGCAGGGATTAGAACGCCTATAATAACACCAGAAGGGACATTTTTATCAGACGTGATGGAGCTTGAAGGCCCTAACTCATACCATATTTTAAATTACAATTCTCCTGGCGCAACTGGTGCACCCGCGTATTCTGCATATGTAGTGAAAACATTACAGGAAAAAGGACTGTTGGATTATACTAAAAATCCCAAAGAATCAATTTGGAATTTTGAACAAATCACGTAACTCTATAGAATGACCGATTCCTAAAATTGCCTCTATTTTTCTTGAAATTTCCAAGATTTTCAGAGTCTCAACATATCCTTCACATGTACAATAAATTATCAAATTGTCGTTATACCAAACTAGCTGGTGTACCTTTTTCCTAGATACATGGATAAACCCAACCTTGCCTAGGGATTTGTTATATTGTTGTTCTATCTTTTTTGCATTGTATAGATCTAAAGATGATAGTTCTTCTCTTCTTTGAGCTCTGACACTATGTTTTCTTTGCTTCATTTTGTTTAGAATTAATTCTCCCTCATTTCCTATTATTTCGGCATATCGCATCGAATCATCCACTGAAAGAATTTCGTACACTAGTTTGGTAAAATCCACATATGACAAACCCTGAATAGGCATCTTTATTTTTTGCATGTAACAAAAATTACAAACAGGATTTTCTGATTCTATTTTGAATCTGGTCTTAAATTGGTACAAAAATTAGGTTATCAAGCTTCCCTGACTTTGTATTTTCTGTCAACCCAGGATATGACACAACGATGGCAAATTCCCTTAAATGCGTTGTATCTTGGTTCCCAGAACAGCTCGGTACTATGTTTACAAAGGGGGCAGACTGTTTTTTTAGTTGATTGTAGATTCTGGGACATTCTTTTTTCATTTGTATCGCGTTTCTATTAGTATTCGTATGTACCTATAACATACAAACTCATTTTCTCATGAATTTTTTAGGTCAACAATATAACCAAACTTAATATTTTGTGGAAATCAAGTAAAGCTTATGCTTCCTGAACACTGCTCTATTAGAGAAAGGGGAATAGACTGCCCAATGCCTCCAGAATTTATCATATCTATAAAGGTAAAAGACAATGAATACATGGTTGGCGTAACCTGCAATGGCCACAAAAAATCATTTGCAGAAAAACTAGAAATATTACAAAATGATGGAAAGGTGCCAAATGGAACCATTCATTTTACTGGTCTAAAGGCAGTTGGCACAGACTGTATACGAATGGATCCAAATGACTTGATTCAACTTTAAAACTACAGTTACAAGAAAGAAGCAGGTTTATCATTCGTCAATAAAAACAGCTTACCTTCAATTTCAAATCAAAAAAATGCCTTCTGTTGCAAATCTTGATTTCTAGAATGGACTAGTTGGTTCGTGCCAAACTAATGAATGACAAATAACACAAACAGGAAGTGTGATTGGAATTTTGTAACTTTCTTCACATTCTTCTTTGGATAGCATCGCTTCATTTTCAATCCCAACTTCTTTATCAACAATATTTTTTATTGATATCATTCTACGCGAGATTTTATGATGTTTTAATTGTTTGATGAATTCTTTTTCAAGGTCTACAGATTTTAGATGTGTATCTCTTTCACTTGCCAGTTTTTCTAAGGATTCTAAAATTCCTTCTATCTCCTCGTTGCCTATTTGAATTTTATTTTTGTCATGAAAGGATTCTATGTGCCTATAATAACCGCTATCAGAATACCAAATTGATTTTTTTCCAATATTTTTTTCCAAATTTATCTCGCGATTGTTTTCGTAAATTTGGTCATCTTCAATTTCTTTTCTTAATTCTAGTATCTTTGCTCTGATCTCAGAAAGAGTACTGCACTTTGAGAAATCTTTCCTCAGATCTATTAGATCTTTCACTTTTGGTATGACTAATCCAAAGGAACCTGTGTCAAAGAGTACTGAATCAATTTTAACGTCTAAATTTGAATTTTCAGTGGATCTTAGAATGTCATCCAGATGTGACTTTAAACTATCTTTCTTATTTTGTAACTTGGATTCAAGATTTGCTATTTCTGAATTATACCTCTCAGTTATCTCATCTAAATTGTGGATTAGATATTCATGGACTTGGGATTCAGGCCTTTTGCAGATATAACAACGATTCTCATTCACTGAACGAGTTTTATATTCATGTTTTTCATGTTTTTCATGTTGTTTTAATATTTGCATGTTATCCTCTGTTGAGAATTAGAGTAGCTAAAAGATAGTATGTTATTTGTTCTTACTTCCACATTCGTTTATTTGTATGACTAGTATTTAGATATCCTTCATTCTACTTCTCTCATGACAAAAACAATGGTTATAATGATAATAATTTTTGGTCTCATTATAGGTGGGTTCTTTTTACCTATAATGCCATACTTACCACCCTGTCCACCTGGCACAGAACCATGCATGCAACCAACTGAAAATATATCACTATATGATTTTCTTTCTAGACATCAAATCTCGAGATCATTCAATCCATAGTTTTAGCATTAAAGTTTTAGATTTCATGAAAGAAAAATTGGTGAAACTTGCTGTTGTCATGTTGTTTGTCGCAAAACTTTAGATTAAGTTTAGATAAGAATTAGCGTGACCAAAACCTCTGAAATTTATGAAAGATGGTATCAGAGCTTGATAGAAAAAGAATATGGTCATGAAGTATCTCAGATGATAGCGTCATTGGTAGCTTATCAAGCTGGAGATGTAACAATTTCAAATGGTGTGAAGGAAAAATTTATGGAATTGAACATACTAGATAAAGATGGCAAGATCAATATAAAAAATCCTAGAAACAGGATAGAATGGGTTGAACTTGCTATAAGATTACAGATTCATTATGTAAATAATAATTATAGATTTTAGTGTTCTGAAAAATAAAAAGAATCATCTAGCTCAATTACCTTAGTTGGGTATTATGTTATCTTTAGATCTTTACTTGGTAAACTGGTTTTTTTCCAGCTAACGAAAGTACTAAATTTTTAACACAAATTTCTGCCATTTTTCTCCTTGTTTCTACTGTTGAGCTTCCACTATGAGGCATGATTACAACATTTTCCATTTTTGCAAAAGGATGGTTTGCTGATATAGGCTCTTTTGCAAAGACATCTAAACCAGCTCCTGCAATCATCTTTTTCTTTAGGGCAAAAACCAAATCCTTTTCGTTTATGATTTTGCCGCGTGCGGTGTTTATCAAAAACGAAGTCCTTTTCATCTTTCTAAATAATTTCAAATTTACAATCTCATTTGTTTGTTCTGTATGAGGAGCATGAATGCTAACAACATCGCTTTTTTTTAACAATTCATCAAAGGAAACATATCTTACTCCAAGGGTTTGTTCTTCTTTTGCAGAAAGTCTAGTTTTATTATGATATATGATATTCATCTCAAATCCTCTAGCTCTTCTTGCTACCGCCTTTCCTATTCTTCCCATGGCAAAAATTCCCATAGTTTTGCCATAAAGGTCAGTTCCCAAAAACTCGTTTGGCCCAAAGATTGTAGCCCATCTGTTTTTGCGAATCAACCTGTCACCTTCAGATATTCTTCTAAAGACAGCAAGCATAAGTGCCATGGTAAGGTCAGCAGTTGCCCTAGTCAATACTTCAGGGGTATAGGATACTAAAATTCCCTTTGTACTGGCATACCTTACATCAACATGATCATATCCTACACTATAGGTGCTAATTGCCCTGAGTCTATGTGCTACATCGATCACCTCTTTGTCTATTCTATCATATGGATAACAAACCAATCCATCTTTGTCTTTTATTTTGGATATCAAGAGATTTTTTGGGATGGGCGTCTTTCCAGTATGAATCTCAACATCATATCGTTTCTGCAGTTCTTTTACAGCAAAGTCATGTAGTCTTCGAGTTAGTAAAACTTTCAACTATTTTCTTCACAAAAAGATAGATTTTAAGTTTTGATCCATTCAAAGACAAGTATTTTATCATACAATATCATATCATTGTATAATGGAGATAATGGGAAGAGGCTTTCGTCAGATAATGCAAGAATCACCAGGATACTTTCACATTTTCATGAAATATACTGGCTACAAGTTGTTTAATAAAAAAAGTCCCATCTACGGTTCTGCAGATATAATTAATGTCTGTAACTTGCACTGTACACATTGCTACTGGTGGTTAAACAGAAAAGAAAATGAGGAGCTAACAGTAGAACAATGGAAAGAAATCATTGATAAAAAATTTAAGAAAAATCACATTTTTATTGTAACACTCGTTGGCGGCGAACCAACAATGAGAATGGATGTCATAAAATTATTTGTCAAAGAATTCCCAAAGCGAGCTTGTGTTGTTTCT
>CAZDTF010000034.1:0-9927 GCA_964508325.1 uncultured Nitrosopumilaceae archaeon
TGCCCCACTACCAATTGATTGATAGTTTAATTGGACATCTGAATGAATTTTGTTGTATTCAACTCTCCATTTATCGATTAAAGGATATGGGAATGTTGCACCTGCTGCATTAAGAGTAATCGTTGCAGATTGAGCAATTGCGTTAAGTGATGTTGCTGGTATAATTAGGATAAGCATTAATGCCACTCCTAAGATAATTTTTCTAGTCATTGCATTTATGAGATATTGTTTGTATTTACATTTGAACTCCATAGATTACATAATAAAATAAAATCATTGTAAACTATATAGTTCTAATTTATTTAAATAACTGAATTGTTTAAGCCTAAAAAATTTAACTAGTGATGCTTACGCTTTCCTGTTACTATATAATTTACAGATTCACCTATGAATGATGCATGATCAGCAATTCTTTCCAGATATCGAAGAACTAGCGCATCAGCTAAAGCACATTTTGTATTTGTTGAGTTTATCAATGTTGGTAGATGTTTATTATAATATTTGTCTACAAGATCTTCGTCTGATTGAAGCTGTTTTACCTTATCCAAATCAAGAGTAGCAAAACTTTGTACTGCCAGATTTATCATGTGTTTTATTTCGCCGGAAAGAGTGTATATTACTTCATTTTTACATTCTGAAAGATCTCCGAACATATCCCTAACCACTGTTATATCGTATGCATATCTTCCAAACCTGGTAAATCCATATGAGATTTCAATTGAAGATCTAATAAGTCTGAAATCACTTGCTACTGGTTGGTATCGTAAGATCATGTCAAAGGTCAAATCTCCAACTTGGTCATACAAATTCAATATTTGATTAGAAATTTCGTGAACCTCGTTTCGAGCATTTTGACCCCCTAGATAAGAGTCGATGGCCAAGTTTATGCCTTTGATTGACAGATCACACATTTGTTGCATTAATTCAGATAAATGGGTAAGATGCGGATCGATAAGACGCGTCATTATCTATCCAAACTGGCCTTGTACATATCTTGCTGTTATTTCGTTCCTCGGATTCTCAAATATTTGTTTTGTTTCTCCGAATTCCATCAAATCTCCTAAATACATAAAGCCAGTATAATCTGAAACTCTTGTTGCCTGTTGCATGTTATGAGTTACTATGATTATGGTATACTCTTTTTTTAATTCATTTATCATTTCTTCAATTTTTTGAGTTGCTATAGGATCAAGAGCTGACGCAGGTTCATCCATTAAAAGTACTTCTGGTTGAATAGCAAGAGCTCTTGCAATACATAGACGTTGCTGTTGACCGCCAGAAATACTCATTCCAGGTTTTTTCAAATCATTTTTTACTTCATCCCACAGATAGACCATCTTAAGACAGCCCTCAACGATTTCATCAATTACAGATTTACTCTTGAGACCGTTTAATTTCAATCCAGCTGCAACATTATCATAAATTGACATGGTTGGAAAGGGGTTTGGTTTTTGAAAAACCATACCGATTTTTCTCCTATTAATAATTGGATCTTGATTGTTTGTATACAGATCCTCTCCATCAAGTAAAACTCTACCAGTAATTTTAGCATTTTTTGTTAATTCATGCATTCTATTTAGGCACCGTAAAAATGTTGTTTTACCACAACCTGATGGTCCAATGAGAGCTGTTACCGCTTTATCTCTAAATTTCATTGTAACATTTTTTACAGCTACAACATTATCATAGCTTGCAACAATATCTTCTGCAACGAGTTTGTATTTTACGTCTTCAGTAGTACTAATTTTATTTGGAGATTTTGTTAGTGTTTCCATTATAGTGCACCCCCCAACATTTTGAATCTAGGTCCTCCTCGTTTTCGCAAAAGAGCATATCGAACTCCTATATTTATTGAAAGTACTATCAATATTAAAACTAATGCTGCTCCCCAACCTTGTGCTACAGCACTATCATATGGAAGTGATGAAAGTCTCCAAATTCTAAGCGGTAGTGCATCAATTGGGCCATCAAAACCAGACATAAACTGACTACTGCCAAGAATTGTAAAAATCAACGGTGCCGTTTCACCTGCAACTCTTGCAACCGCAAGTAAAATTCCGGTTACCAACCCACTTTTTGCTTGAGCAAGTATTATTTTTAAAATAATAGCCCATCTTTTTATCCCGAGTGCAAAACCAGCTTCCCTGTATGTAATTGGAATTAGTTTAAGTGATTCTTCAGTGGTTCGTGTAATAATTGGTAGCATTATTATTGAAAGGGCGAAAGTTCCAGCCCAAACTGAAAAATTGCCAAGAGTTAGAACTATCATAACAAATGCAAAAATGCCAATCACGATAGTTGGAAATTCTGCCAATACATCATTAAAGAATCGAACTGCTTTGCCATATCTGTTATTGCCATATTCTGAAAGGAAGATTCCCCCCATAACTCCTACTGGAATGCCGATCAAGCTAGACATGCCTATTAATATAATGGTTCCTTGAATTGCCGGTCCTATACCACCTTCTCCACTTCCTACAGCCCCTGGTATCTGTGTAAGAAATTCAATACTTAAGGCAGCAGATCCATTTGTGAAAACTTCAACCAAAATGCTTCCCAGTGGAATAATGGCAATAATGACACATCCAAAAACAACTCCTTTTACAATTTTGTCTATTACTAGTCTTCTACCTACATTATATCTGAAATGTTTTCTAAATTCTGCTCTTTGTTCCACGGTAATCATGCCTGTACAGCTCCTTCATGTGATTTGATAACTCTGGCAACAAGCAGATGTGCAATCATGTTAATTGCAAGGGCTACAATAAAAAGAATTAATCCTATTCCAATCAAAGCAGATATGTGAAGTCCTGCCTGGGATGCTTCAGCAAATTCATTTGCCATGATGCTTGCCATTGTTTGTCCTGGTTGAAAAAGTGATTGTGGGAACGCTGCTGCACCTGTAGAATTACCAATTAGCATGGTTACAGCCATTGTTTCACCAACTGCCCTGCCAAGACCAAGTATAGCAGCTCCAATCAGACCTGATTTTGAATAAGGAATTACAGCTAATCTAAATACTTCCCATTTTGTAGCACCAAGCATGTAAGCCGCTTCTCTTTGATTATTTGGAACTGCAAGCATTATTTCTCGTGAAATAGAAGAGATTGTTGGTATTATCATGATAGCTAGAACTACACTTGCTGTAAAAATGTCCAATCCAAAAGGAGCACCTGAGAAAATAACAGAATTATCTCCAAATATATTATGAAGTGGTGTTTCAATCCAGTCTTTGAGATATAACCTAAAAACAAAAAGACCCCACAAGCCGTATATCACACTTGGAACTGCGGCTAGTAATTCTATTATTAGTGAAAGAGGAGTCCTCATAATTTTAGGGGCAAGCTCTGACATAAACATTGCAATACCTATACTTATGGGCACTCCTATTGCCATTGCTATTCCAGCAGTAACAAATGTACCAAGTATGTAAGGAGCTGCACCATAACTTTCCCTTCCTTCCACAGAGTTCCAATCTGAGCCTGTCAAAAAACCAATGCCTTCTTGTTGCCAAATTGGAGCAGAACCACTTATCAGATTAATTACGATCAAGACAATAATTGCAAGTACATAGGTAGCTGCAATGGCCGCGCCAATTTTGAAAAGCTTATCTACAAATGGTGAGCCAGATTTCAGTGGAATTCTCATCATATATACAATTTCTCCATCTAATGACAAATATCAGATGTTCGACCATATTCTCTTAGTTATCATAGTTGAATATAGATCTATATAGTCCACCATAGAACATTGTCAAACTTCTTTAATCCACATACAATACAATTTATGCACTTGGCAGAATTATTGGATGAGAAAGAGGTAAGAAAACTACAGTTAGTAGGAGGTTCAACCTACGTATTATCATTACCAAAAAAATGGGTAGATGATATGCATTTGAAGACGGGAGATCCTGTTTCAATAGTAAGAACTGCAAACAATTCGCTATCACTTTTACCATCAAGAAATTCACACTCTGGTGAGGCATTAAAATCACAGACAACAATCAATCAAAAGGAATCTGTAGAATCCATTCAAAGAAAGTAATTGCCATGTATCTTGCAGGTTATCAGGTAATTGAGATAAAAAGTAAAGGGGGCAGAATTCAGCTCACTCAAAAACAAGCCATACGAGATTTGGTCAGGACAAACATGATTGGAACAGAGATAGTAGAAGCAACACCTGAATCCATAACTATCCAAATTTTAACTAGCTTGCCTGAGCTTTCAATTGCTGACGCATTAAAGCGAATGTTTTTGCTTACAACTACCATGCACAGACAAGCCATAGATGCACTAAAAGAGATGGATACAGAGCTTGGTGATGAAATAATCCATCTAGATGATGAAGTTGATCGTTTCAGTTTATACATATTAAGAAACCTTACACTGGCAGTACAGCATGAAAGAATATTGCGTGACATAGGCCTCCAAAAACCATCTGATTGCATCAGTTATCGAATTGTAGTTAAATCGGTTGAAAGAATTGCAGATCATGCCGTTTCAATAGCAAGTAGGGTGAAATTTCTTAAATCTACACTAGAATCATCAATATTACAAAAGATTACAAGATTAAGTGAAGAATCCCTAAAAGTATTTGAAGATTCTATTGCAGCATTAAATAAAAGGAATTATCTTCTTGCCGATTCTGTAGCAACGGAAGCATGCAAAATAGCTGAAAAAGAAAGAGAATTTACAGATAGTTTAGAAGAATCAAAAAAATATTCCAGTGTCATCAAGTTTGTTTTAGAAGATATTCGTAGAACAGCAGAATATTCAAGTGATATTGCAGAGGCGGTAATAAATGAAACAGTGCAAGACGTAATTTCCGAAAACAATAATAAAGAATAATTAATTACAAAAACCTACAAGCTTACAATTTATTCAGGAATAAATTCTTTTAAGGATTCATTACTTTCTTGAAAATAGATGTGAATAATTAAATCAATCAGATAAATTGTTGTGGCATATTCTACACTTCCTAGTGTTCCAAACTCATACTGCAAAGTACTTTTCTGGCATCAGATATGTTCAATTTACCATTTCTTTGTTTGATTCCGTAGAAGAGTTGATTATTTCAATAACATGATTTGCTAATAATAAAGGATTTTCGTTTGGCTCGTTTACTACAATAATGGCATATTCGTTTAATAAAAATGAAAAAAATGAAATCTTTTCTCTTGTTGAATATGTGTATTGCAATTTTCCAAATTCATCATCAAAATCTCGGATCATGGACAATTGTAAAGCACATTCCATAAACAGCATCTCTCTTTTTTGATCTGTAAGATTTTTTGTAACCCTGTCATCACGCATTTTATTTTCAATAACTCTGCCTTTCTGGTCTATAACGACAACAAGATGAATTCGTTCATTACTTTCTAGAATCAATTTGCACAAGTTACCTAACTGCATACTGCGCTCAAGGGTTAAAAGGGCTGTCACATGATTATTGTGGATTAGAAGAAGATAAGTTTGGAGCGTATAGAGTTCATGGCACTATTTAGATTATGTGGACTTATGAGGCATGGTTTGAAATATTAGAGCGTTACAATTATAGAGCTGGCATGACCACATTACGACTTTTAACAAATAAATCATACATAAGTAAATTTCAAAAAATTATTAAAAAAATTGTTGATAAATTAGATGATTACCTAAACGATCCTAATGAGGAAAACATTCATGATATCAGAATAGCAATAAGAAGGTTGGAAGCTGCATATGGAATATTACCAAAAAATATTAGAAAAAAATCAAATCTACAAAATTACATAGACCAATCCATCATGCTTTTCAAGATAAACACTGAAATTAGAAATTTTGACATAATAACTAGTAAGTTAGATCAACACTTTTCAAATTTCACTTCTTCTGCGTTAATTTCATCAATAATGACTAAACGTAAATCAAAAATTAGTGATGCACGTATCATCGCATCAAAATTAAGGTCATCATCATTACCTAAAATTACTACAAAACATGTATCTGAGCCAAAATTGAGAAAGAGATTTCGAAAGGTTGTAAACAAATTAAATTTGAGAATAAAACAAAATATTCCAATTGTAATAAATGATGAAAAGAAAATTGATGAGCTTCATAGATTAAGGAAAGATTTTAAGAAATTACGTTATACCGTAGAATTAACTCTTGAGAAGAAGAGAATTCCCTCATATATTGAGAATTTAAAGAAAGTACAAGATACATTGGGAGAAATTCATGATAATGACATTATGTTAGAATACCTCAAGAATCACAGGAAAATAAATGAGATTGATGACATCATTAGGCAAGAAATTGTAGAAAGAAATGTAAAATACAAACTATTTGTTAAAATCTTTTCAGAACAGAGATTTGGTCTTGAAAAGTTAATTTGTTAGATTTTAATCATTCACAAAACGGATTAGCTCATTGCATTGACATTCTAAAAATCATGAACTATCTAGTGTCCTCCTACAATTCTAAAATAGAATTTTGTGTTCCTCCCAATTCAGAACGTATTGAGCAAGTTACATAAACATCAAACGCACTTTCAAATTTTCGAAAAATATTTTGTAATAAGGTTTTAGGAAGTACCTTAATAGGAATGATATTCAGGTCTATTTTTTCATGTCCTAATTTTTTTATTTCTATTTTTGCCTTAGTTTTTTCTAAGAATTTCAATAGGTCAACAAGAGAAGACATCTTTCTTACTGCTGCTTTATCTTGCGGTGTTAGAATAGATTTGTATCGTGAAAATAGCCATTCTGCAGTTTTTTCATGTCTAGTATGAACAAGAGACAGCCCAAGGATTAGTTGATCAGAGTGACTGATAGACATATCTTCATCAGATATTGCATAAAACCAACTCTGAGGATTATCATATGAAGATTTTTCTAACATCAACTTTAATGCATATGAAAGAAGAACATGTTCTCGCTCACTAATTAATTTGGAAATGACGAGTCCATTTAGAAATACTTCAGCATTTTTATTTATTGATCTATCTGTAGGAGAGATAACAGTTTGTCGAATTTGTTCAGATGTAATGTTATTAGAATGATATGTTTTTTGATTTTCAAGGAATATTGAAAGAGCGCCCTCACGAAGTCCGTGGTTACTTACGCGAAGGTTCCTAAACCCAAGTTTTTCCATCAATGTATTGATAACACATGAACCAGCGACAATTGTTTCAGCTCTGCTTGAACCTATAACTGATATTTTGGCTATCTCATCTGATTTCATATCGGATAGTCTTTTGCAAATTGTACTAACTGAGGTGAAATCCATCTTATAATTATGAATTTTATCAAATGGGTATTTTGCTACCTTCTGATCATATCTTGCTAAAGCCCGTAATGCTCCACCAACACCTACCAGGACTGTATTTTGACCAAAGACAAATTCTTTTTTCCTAGGCAGAAGGTTCCATATGTGTCTCCGCATATTTTTATAATTTTTTTCAGTAAATGTTGAATTCTTTCCATCAAATTGTTGTGTTAATCTTAAGGCACCAAGGGGCAATGAAATGACCTTTTTAATTCTGAACTTTTCAGCATGTACAATTTCTAGGCTTCCACCACCCAAATCAAAAAACAATGCGTTAGGTAATTGAAGTGATTTTATTGCGCCTACGTAGGAATATAGTGCCTCTTCTCTTTCAGATAAAACCTTGAACCTGAATCCTGTTTCTTGATATACCTCACGTAGGAATTCACTCCTGTTACTGGCTTCTCTCACAGCGCTAGTTGCTAGAGGCAAGACTGATTTAATTGGTTGAAGTTGAATAATATCTCTAAAGAACTTTAAGACTTCAATTGTTCGCCAAATTGGTTTTTTACTTAGTTTACCTTTTTCATCTAACCCCTCACCAAGCTTTGCTTTAATTCCCTCTTGTTCATATACTTCAAAAGAATCATCGTCTTTTACGTTATAATTGACTAATTTGGCCGAATTAAATCCAAGATCAATTACGGATATTTTCAGTTATCATTACCCACTTTTTTAAAATCATATAACTATTAATCTAGATCGGATTGACATTTTTTTACTAAATGGAAAAGATAAGAAACGAAATCATTTTGATAATTTTCTCATGTGTTTTGGTGTAAGCAACCACCTCAACTCTCCTCGGATTTTTGGTTGAAACGAAATTGTGCTAATCCTGGCTAATCCGCCTTTTTTAAGATTGATTCTGCAGTTTGTTTCTCCTACAGCATCTCCCACTAATTCACTAAGGTAGGGTTCATGGCCTACTATGAGTGTTGATGAATTCTGCCTTAATTTTGATAGTTTATTGTAAAGTTCCAGTTTATTGCCTTCGGGTCTTAGTTCATTTAGATCCTGAACATTATTTTTACTTTTTATGTACTTCATTACAATTTCTGTAGTTTGTTTGCATCGTATTAATGGACTAGTGAACACATAATCAAATTCCAGCCCTAATTTGACAAATGCTTTTGAAATCTCCTCCATTTCTTGTTTACCTGCAACTGTAAGTGTTCTTTGTGAATCATTTCGTCCAGCTGAACTCTTACCAGCCTCACCGTGTCGTAAAATAAATAAGTCCATTTCAAGATCCGAAATAAATTTTTACCACAATGAATAACCAGTTTGTTGATACTTTCATCATAAATACATAGTTGATAGCTCAAATATCTAAGATTCGACTATAATTTCTTATTCTTCATATTAAAATATAGTTCTATATAGAACACTATCATTACCGCTTTAGATTAGGATAGGCATTAACCAACGGATGCGGATAATAAAATATGAAAAAAATATTCAAAGTATAGAATTAAATGCCTATTTGCCAGAAATTTCCTTGGGTCATAATTGAATGGAACCTTATGGTAAGCTCATTGTAGTTGAAGGAATAGACGGCTCAGGAAAATCAACCCAAGTTCATCTTCTAGAAAAATGGCTCTCTTACAAAGGAATCAGTGTTTTTAAAACTGAATGGAATTCTTCGGAGATGGTAAAAGAAATAACATCCAAAGGAAAGAAAAAAGGCCAGCTTACTCCCACTACTTTTAGTCTACTACATGCCACTGATTTTGCAGACAGATATGAAAGAAACATTCTTCCACTATTGAGCGCAGGTTACTTTGTTTTAGCAGACAGATACGTCTATACTGCGTTTGTAAGGGATGTAGTAAGAGGATGTAATCCAAAATGGGTAAGGAATGTTTACGATTTTGCTATCAGACCACATATTACGTTTTATTTTAGAGTGCCAGTTGATATTGCAGTTGATAGGATTCTTGTTGGTAGACCTAAACTAAAATATTATGAGGCTGGAATGGATTTGAATTTGAGCAACGACCCATACGAAAGTTATAGAATTTTTCAGGGTAGAATAATAGAACAATATGATTCGATGATTGATTCTGAAGGATTTACAGTAATAGACGGGACACTAAATATTGAAGAACAACAGAAATTAGTGCGAGATAAAATTTTATCAATTTTACCTAAAATGCGTCAGTCAACACCAAAAAGGACAATGATCAAAAATGAAACAAAATACAAAAAAACATTTTGAGAAAAGAACAGTAGAATTTTATGGTCACGGCATAAAACATCTAGAAAATATTGAAATTAAAGGTAGGTTAATTGTTATTGAAGGACCTGATGCATCCGGAAGGAGTACTCAAATTGAATTGATTACTGCAAAATTGGAAGCAGATGGTCATGCGGTTTTGAACACTGGTTTAAAGCGTTCAGAGTTAGTAAGTAGAGGAATATTAGAAGCAAAAAGAGATTATAATCTTGGAAAAAAAACACTAGCATTATTTTATGCGGCAGATTTTGCTGATCAATTCGAGTATAAAATTATCCCCGCTTTACAGGCAGGTTACGTTGTACTTGCAGATAGATACATCTACACACTCATAGCAAGAAATGTAGTAAGGGGATTAGACAGGAAATGGGCACATAATCTGTATGG
>CAZDTF010000035.1:0-9912 GCA_964508325.1 uncultured Nitrosopumilaceae archaeon
ATCTAAAGATGCCAGTAGTAGATCCTATAAAATGTGTAGCAAGAATTGCAAGCAAGGCAGGTTTAAGTGAAAAAACAAAACGAAAAGCTTTGCTGATCTTAAAGGATGCTGCTGAAATTGAAATCTCTGCTGGAAAAGATCCGATGGGACTTGCTGCAGCTGCGTTGTATCTTTCTTGTGTGATGAACGGCGAGAACAAGACTCAAAAAGATGTTGCACAGGCAGCCGGAGTAACTGAAGTAACCATTAGAAATAGGTACAAAGGGCTAAAAGAATCCCTTAAACTATAATTTTTTAAAATATTCAAAATAAGTAATTGATTGATGAAAAAAATTGTCTATATCATAGCTGTGGCCGTTGTTGTTATAGCAGTCATGGTATCACTACAACCTAAAAATGAATCAAATGTAGCATATCACATAACTCTGGCAGATCCCAGTCTTTACAAAAATGGGACCTTTACAGACAATTTCAAAATCCAAAACGGGACATATCATTTTGGTTTTGTACCAAGCGGCGAGAGTCCGCAAAATCTTTCAATTTTATTAAAAGGAGAAAATTTTTCTTACAATGAAGATTTCAGTCTTCAGGGGACTATACACAATACTGGGATCTCAAGCTACTATACCTGGGATTACACTGGTAAGAAATCTGTAGTGATCCCACAGGACGAAAAAATTCAGATAATAATTAACCCCCACGGGAGTCTAATTGGCAGCGTATCAGTTGATCTGATAAAATAATTGGCGTGGCCCCCCGTCAGATGAGCAGAGATTACCTCTTATGAATCCGTCCGATAGCGGGGATTTCAACACCAAATCTGCGGGACCACGCAATTCAAGCAGTAGATTTGGCATCTTTCTGCATGTTATGTTATATGACTTTGAACTATTTATGACTTTGTGAGAATTATTTTACAGTTTCTGGTGGATTTGACAAAATTATATAATGATATCCAAAGCTTTATGGAATGTGGGAGCAATAAAGATCATTTTTTAGATAAAAATCCAAAAATCGGATTTTATGTTGGTATGATATCTATGATTAGAGTCACTCAGAGATCTGATATTATACAGTTTTAGGATTTATTAACTGACCAAATCTTGGTAGAACCATGGCAATTGGGGAGCACACAAGATCAGGTAGGTTCTCCCTTTTTGCAAAACACGCCTTTCAATATTATCTGGTTGGTGCAAGCGGTGTGCTTGTCAATCTTGGTTTGCTATATTCATTAAAGGAGTACGTAGGACTGTGGTACCTTCTCTCATCAGCTATTGCAATCTATCTTTCCATGACAACTAATTTCGTACTAAACAAGACTTGGACCTTCAAGGGTTCAATGGTAGATCAGAGAACAATTTTCATGTATGGAAAATTTATTGGAATTAGTCTTGTTGGGATGCTGATTCAACTTGGGTTCAATTATTTATTGGTGGACAAATTTTCCATGTACTATATTTTGGCCGCACTGATCTCAATTGTGATTGCATCTGGTGTGAATTTTATCTTAAACCGACACATCACCTTTGGAATAAAGCTCTAAAAATAAAAACTAGTTTTTGTATTTCATTTTATGAAACTAAAAGGAAAGGTTGCTATCATAACAGGTGGCAGCAGGGGAATTGGAAAGGCAACAGCCAAACTTTTTGCACAAGAGGGGGCAGATGTAACCATAACTGCTAAAGATTCCACAAGACTGCATGATGCCGCAAAAGAAATTGGAAGTGTTTTTTCTGTTTCAGGCGATATAAGAAATGAATCAGATGTACAAAATGTTGTAAAAAAGACGATTGAAAAATTTGGAAAGATTGACATCTTGATAAACAACGCCGGAATTTTTCCCCAGGTAAAACCATTACACAAAATTTCGGAAAAAGAATGGAACGATGTAATTGATGTAAATCTAACTGGGCAGTTTCGTTTTACCAAATTTGTCATACCACACATGGAAAAAAATGGCGGCTGCATAATCAATGTTTCATCTGATGCAGGACTGAAGGCATTTGAAAATTTTGAGGCAGATGCATACACTGCATCAAAGGGTGCTCTGGTGTTGCTAACAAAGGCGTGGGCTATAGAATATGCAAAGTACAAGATTCGGGTAAACTGTGTCTGCCCTGGAATTGTGGAAACAGACATGACAAGACCCTATCTTAGAACGGAATCTGAAAGAGACATGGCTGCATCAGAACATCCAATAGGAAGAATTGGAACACCAGACGATGTGGCAAAGGCAATTCTTTACTTTGCCTCAGATGATTCCTCATGGGCTACAGGAGCAATACTGCCTCTAGATGGCGGCGCCGCTGCAAGATAATCATACCAATCAAATTAATATGACTGGAACCAAAACAGGTTTGTGACTCCAAAGAAAAAAAGAGCATTGAAAATTATAATTCTGTTATCTATCATATGGTTTGCATGTGCACTGCCAGTACCCATTCTTTTAGTGCATCCTGATCCTGCACACAATGTTCAATACCAGACCTATGTGGAGATTGCTGGAATAGTTTCAGTGCCGTTTGTTGCAATGGCAATAGCGTGGACAGTAAAGCCTGAGCTTACTAGCTAAGAAATTCCTGTGCGCCAAGGCCTTCTTGTGTTATTTTGATCCAGCGGTTTCTTCCTATCTGCTCAATTTCTATGAACTTCCAGTCCTGGAGCAGTGGCTGGATTATATTTTTGTCAAGGCTTGCAAATCTTGCCTGCTGAAAGTTTTCTTGCCTTGCGTGTACAACAATCAGCTTGTTTTCATGAGCAATCCTTGCCATCTCCTTTTTTGTTATCTTGCCTCCATTTTCTTTAATTATCTTTAATGCCTGCACCAAGATTGGCTTTGGCGTATGAATTTCATATGTAGGCAATGGCATCATTCTTTTCACTCCAAAAGATTGTTGCTTGCCTTCAAATGCGGCATAGGTTTTAGCTTCTGCATAAAACGGCTTGATGTTTTGTCTTTGGTTAAATATCATGCTTGCCATCATGCATGCAATGGCATGAATCTTGGAGCCTGACGCAACATTGATGTAAATATCATTGTCTTTTTCTTTTTCAACTATTTCCTTTACTGCCTTGATTATCTGAAACAGGTTTAACCTGTCAACTTTTGCTAGTTCCACTTTGATCTTCATTTTTTTAAATTCGCCCTGAATTTTTTCAGTATATGGTTTTCCCTTGTCTTCTGCTGGGTTGTCATGAACCAAGAGCCAGACCTTGTCTGCTCTCATGTTTTTTGCAGGCATGACTACCCTGTCTACCTCAAAGCCTACGGGTGCAATGTGAACGCGTAAATTTGCAATATTCATAATAGTATGTATGGTATGCATACTATAGTGATGTTATATAATAATTCTGCCATCGTAAAAGAATCATGCAAACAAGTTACGAGCCAAAAGAAAAAGATGCAACTGTCTACCCCAAGGTAAAATCTGTTTTTGGAAACTAGTCTTTCATCCAGTCTCTTTTTTCAAGTGAAGATATCAATTGTATCATTTCATCTAGTTTTGTGGTAATAGCTGTGACTGCACGAAATTCCTCGTACATTAATTGTTCCTCTTCTTTGGATAGGATCTCTCTTTGTGCTTTATCGAAAAAATTTTCCTCTTTTGTGATATGGTCATCAAGGTAGACAGCATATGTTTTAAGAAACCTTGATACTGGTTCGCGTTCGTTGTTTCCTTTCTTCCAGCTCTGCAAATGTGTATTGACAATATATGCAATTCTTCTTGCAAACTCGTGCTCTATCATAAAGGCCCTGATCTCATCTTTTAGGGCGTCATAGCTTGCAACACATGGAAAATAGGATCCTCTTCTCTGGAGTAGTGTATCGCGTCTAAAAACTCTGACATGATTATGGTTATCTGTTCTATATCAGAAAACGGAATGTCTATTCCATCATATAGCTTGGTGTAACATTTTTCTATGATTTTTTCTAGCCGTCTTATCTGTTTGTGATCGTTGCGCAGTGTTTTTGTGGCACTCAATTTGTTTGATATCTTATGGCTTGATGGTAAATAGGATTACTTTGTTTGTATCATGTTGTACGATTCCAAAATGCGGCTCGGCGTATCTTTTTCCATAGTCACCTTGTGGACCACCAAGTCCTAGCCTGATTAGATAATTGTTTGATGGAATGATCTCAATTTCCCTTTTTTCTACATGATATGATTTGGTTTTTTCTTTTGTTGTTTCTATGGTGTAATAGATATCTCTAATCTGTCCGTCTTGTAATATGACTGTCTCATCGTGCTGGTGGCCGCACAAAATTACATGGCTGTTGCTCTGTTTGGCTTCTGAAAATGCAGACTCTGCGGTATAGTGATATCCTGAATAGCTAAAAAACTCAAAATCCTCTGGTGTTAGCCTTTGCCATGATCTCTGGTACAGCCAAGACTCGTCGTATGCGTTTTTTGGAGTGATCTTTTCTGGATTGATTGGCCCGCCGTGTACACATAGTAATCCATTTTTTTTATCTTGGAATAGTTGCTTGCCTAGTGTTCCGTCTTTGTTTTGCGGAAAAAATGATAGGTCGTCTTGTGTGAGATCTTCATGTGCAATGATGGAAACAATTGAGCTCCCACTTACCTGTCTTTTGTACAGAAATGCCTCGTCATGGTTTCCCATCACTGATTCTAGTGGGTAATTTTTTTCTAGAGATTTTAGCTTGTCAATTACTTGTTTTGGATGTGTTCCTCGCTCTAGTATATCACCAAGATTGATTATCCGAGAGAAATTGTCGTATCTTTTTGTAAACTCGCTGCTTGTTGCAATAGATAGGATTGATTCTAGTGCATCGATATCGGCATGAATGTCAGAGAAGACTAGGTCCATGAAATAATATCCTTGTAACCTAATATCTAATTTTTTGTGATCTTTTGAAATGAACCATCTGGTATTTTTATTTCTGCATATGTATCAGGTTGTATGATTTTTGCCAAGATCTCAAGGCCTGTTATGGTTCTTGGTCCTGGTTTTGAAAAATACTCGTTTGCATTTACTGCATAGACTTCGTTGTTTTGTACCGCTCTGAGTGATTTCCATTGTGGATTATTTGCAAGCTTTTGGTATTCTAAAATGGTTCTTTTTACGTTAAATCCGCATGGCATCAGAATTATAATATCAGGCTCGAACTCGATTGCCTCTTCTATTTTCATTCGCTGTGATGGAGCACCAGAACAATTTGGCGGTATTCCTACTGCCATCTCTACCATTTGGGGAACCCAGTGGCCTGCAGTAAAAAATGGGTCTAGCCATTCTAGACAGAGAACTCTTTTTGGCGGCTCTATTGATCTTCGATTTACTGATTGCATTCGCTTTTCTAGTTCTAAAACGAGCTTTTTAGCTTCATTTTTTCTGCCAACCTTATTTCCTATTGTTATAATGTTGTCTAAAATGTTCTCAAGGTTATGTGGTTCTAAAATTAGGACCTCTGGTTTGTTTTCTAGTATTTTGACTGCTCTACTGATCTCTTTTGTGTAGGGAGAGCAGACCTCGCAGAGGCCTTGTGCTACAATAAGATCAGGTCTAGCTTTTTTTAATGCATCATCATCTAGAATGTAAATGTCCTTTCCAGAATGCATAAGATCTACTACTTTGTTGTCTATCTCTTGGCTTGTCATGGTATCAGGATCAAAAGAAGAATGGATCACTCTAGGTTTGTTTTTTGCTTGCTCTGGATAGTTGCATTCGTGTGTTACGCCAACTATTTGATCTCCAACACCAAGCTCGTAAAGTATCTCGGTAGCACTAGGAAGAAAGGAGACAATTCTGTTTGGCATTTAAGATATTTTTGTGATGATCTCCTTTAAAGTTCTCTGGATATGTTTTATCATATGAAGCGGATCTAGTGGTTTTCCAGTCTTCTAAAACAGGAATTTTTTCTAGTTTCATGTCACCAATCTGAGCATTTTTATATACTTCACTATCTAACAGGCTTTGATTCAAAACTTCAATTTTTTTCCTTTGTTCATCATGGTGTAGTGCAGGATTAGAAAGAGCAACAATGTCAACCGCCAAAACATGTCTATATCCTACTTTTGGAGTGTGAACCAATACATTACTCATTAATTAATTGGCATATTTATCCAAATTCGATAAGAGTCTAGTTTGTATAAGTTGATCCATTGATCGATTGGTATGATCCAACTAGATCATAGTTGTTTAACACTTCTCTATCTAGTTTGGAGAGTATATTCCAACAAGAAAGATCGATAACAAAACTGCAGTAATTGCAAAAGACAGAATAATTTTTGATGTCCCAATAGTTAGGGAAAAAGAATATGATTATGATAAGAATGATGGGGTTGTAGACGAGTGTAATTCAATAATTATCTGTTAAGTTTTGGTTTTGCATAGTAATGAAGTAGGGCCTGACATAGGTCAGTGGCCATGCAGTCCAGGCAGCACCTGTGTATGCTCGATTCCCACCGCTTGCAGATCGTGCGGGTTGAGTCCGAGCAACTTCAGGATCGTCGGCGCGACTTGCGTCGTCTCGACCCACTGGCCGTTCGAGTCGGGTTTCACATTTCCTGGTGCGTAGACGAGGATCGGAACATTGCGGTCTCCGGGGTTGTCACCACCATGCTCTGCGATCTTGCTGCCGCCGGTGTAGACTACGCCGACCTGTACCCGCCCGAACACGTCTGGGTGGCGCGGGTCGGAAACTGGCACGCCGAAGAAGTCGGCTGCCGCTTTGCCTGCATAGATTTTCGCGAGACCCGAGTGTGGCACGGACACGGTCGTACCGTCATAGAGTTTGCCTGGTGCGCTGTGGTTCAACAGGTAGCTCTTGACAAAGTCCGCTGCAGGCTGTGTCTTGACTGACAAGTAGCTCTGCCACAGGTCATCGTCCGTTCCGGCGACGATAAGTGGCGTACAGCTTGATGTACATCCTATATTCAGATTCCATGCGTTGTTAATAGCGTCAATTATTGGACCATCTTTGATACGAAGTAGCTGATTCGGATCTAGTGGCGATTGGCCATGTTTGGCGGTCACAATTATAGCCATCGAGTCGGTCAGACCCTGATTGTTGATCTCATCTACCATCCGCTCTAGCTGCGCGTTGACGTAGTCAAGCGCCATCGATAACAGCGGACCTGGGGTGGTCGTGCCAGGGAGGTAGCCTCCTGGCAGCTTTGGTCCTTCCACGAAGTTGCCGAGCGAGTCTGGACCAATCAGAGTGGCCGAGGACATGAACAGCTTCTCGGCGGTCGAAACCGCCTGGAAGTTCATGCCAAAGATTGCCGGGACACCTACCTTGGACTGGCCGCTGTGGTCGAAGCCGTCGATCTCGTTGATGATCCCCTTCACCTTGTAGCTGTCGTACTGCTTGGTAGCGGCGTTGTCGTCCTTCCAAGCTGGGCCACCTGGGTAGGGCTGGCCATTTGGCTCGATTGCGTTTGAGTCTATCTCTGGCGTAAACAAATCGTCAATCCCATGACCGGACGGACCGTTGAAAGACTCGTAAATAGGATGCTTGTCAGACCACGCGGTCCTCAGACCGGCGGCCTTTGCGACCTCGAACATAGTATTAACCTTCAAGTAAGAATGCTGAAAGATCGGCTGACAGGTAACCGGGTCAACCGGGAACGTCGACGGCACAAGCAGCGTCTGGGGGTTGCCCGTCATTTTAATTATAAGAGCCGGGTTACTATCGATCCCCTGGATGTGCTGGCCGGCGTCAAGCCTAGTCACGTCTATGTCGTCGGGTGAGTCGTAGACGACGTCGCCACCAGTTGGCCCGTGGCACGATGTCGTGCCGGCCTCGTAGGTGTCGTGGTTGTACGAGACATCATAGTAGATACCCGTCGCGCGCGGGTCGCCGCCTGTCATCAGCGCGCTGCCGCCGGGATCAGAGTCCGATGGGACTGCGGTGTGTGCGTTGGTAAACTCTGCTCCGCCTTGGACAAGCTTTGCAAGCTCGGAGTTTGGATGGTTGCTGACATACCAATCTAGGTCAGATTGGTGAAGCCCGTCCACAGAGATCAGCAGCACGTGCTCAACCTGCTTACTGTTTTCATGTTTATCAGAACTTTGCGGTTCTGCTGCTATCCCATGGATAGCAAATAATGGTATAATCAGAATCATCATTGATGCTATTCGTAATTTTTTTATGAGAACCCCAACCCTTTTGTCCATGGCAGACCTCAACACATCTTTCGTATTTACCCGTTATCAATAGTTTTTATTGTGTTTATCAAGTCTACAGAGTTAGACTGTCATTGGTTCTAGTCTTATGGGATTTGAATACAAAATTACGGATGATTTAGAATACCAACAAGGATCTACATAGCAACTGTGTAACAAAATAAAAGATCCGAGATTATTAGACTCTTGAAGTAAGTACTTACAATATGATAGCGTTGACAACATTCTTAGTTAGTATAATCTCTGTGACAATATTCATTACCATAATTGCTTTTGATTTAAACAAAAAAAGAGATTAGAGGTCCATATTGCAATTCATGCAATACTTTCGACCTCCGCAAGTGTCATGCATTTTTTTGGATGTTTGTAGGGTGGGCCATCTCACATCTCAACGATTCGGACTGCTTTTTGTAGTCATTGATTTAGTTACACAAAACTTTCCTAAAATGAGTGCGGGTCCTATAATGTCTGTACTGACATCGTACACCCTCAAAACTTAAGAATGACACATAACTCGATGACTCTGTTGGCTAATTTTTCAGTAATAGGCGGAAAATCCTCAGAAGACGTGGCAAGAAAAATAGCCACCAAACTTAAAGGAAAATACATCAAATCTGAACTAAGAATATTCCCTGATGGGGAAAGCAAGATCACAATTAACGGAAAACCAGGTGGAAAGATCATAGTGGTCCAATCCACCTATCCACCGGTAGATTCCAACCTAATTCAGGCACTTGTACTAGTCTCCAAGGCAAAAAAATACTCGTCTCAAGTCATTGCCGTAATTCCATATCTTGGCTATGCAAGGCAAGATAAGGAATTTCTTCCGGGAGAGGTTATTACCATGTCACTTGTTGCAAACATGTTCAAAGCAGCTGGAGCAACCAAAATCATAGTAGTTGACATTCACAGCAAAATGGCATTAAATCATTTTAAAATTACTGCAAGAAACGTTTCTGCCATACCAGAACTAGTAAAACATTTCAAAAAGCTACATCTAAAAGATCCTCTGGTAGTATCACCAGATCTTGGAGGAATTGCAAGAGCACGAGACTTTGCAAACCAACTTGGTGTAAATTTTATAGCATTAAAAAAATACAGAGATAGAAAGACCGGAGTTGTAGAAATAAGATCTAAAAATCAAAAACATGTCAAAGGTAGAGATATGATCCTGGTTGATGACATGATAAGCACTGGTGGTAGTATAGTAAAGGCGGCTGAGTTTCTAAAAAGACAAAAGTGCAGAAACATCTATGCAGCTTGCACCCATGCATTACTAATTGGAGATGCAGAAAAAAGAATCAGAAAAGCTGGAGTCTCAAAGATCATATCCACAAATACAATTCCTGGCAAGACTGCACTGGTTGATGTATCACCTTTAATATCAAAGGCAATCACATAATGCCGCAAAGCTTTTTTGTAGTCTCTGGAGAAAATGTCGAGCTTGCAAGAGACGAAGTAATAGCAATATCAAAAAGCTATGATACTAAAACATCTTTCAAGACAGACACAAGACTGGTAATAACAAACTCTACCATTCCTTGGAATAAGATATCTTCGAGGGCAACTTTTGTAAGAACTGCAGGAAAAATAGCAAGTACATTTTCTGATCTTTTTTCAGAAGCTGACCTGTCTCTTATGCAAAAGCCAGACACATTTGCATGCAGAGCAATCAATCTTACTTCAAAAAAACTAGATCTTGCCAAGATAGAAAAGACAGCAGGGTCTGCAATAAAACAGCCTTCAAAAGCAAAAGTATCTATC
>CAZDTF010000036.1:0-7200 GCA_964508325.1 uncultured Nitrosopumilaceae archaeon
TAACTTGAATTTCAAAATTTTTAACTAAATTTAGTAAGAAAATCTTACAAATTTGAAATGAAAAATTATAAGCGCCAGGTAAGGGATTCGAACCCCTGAGTGCATAAGCACAACCGCTACCTTGTTTTTGATCTCGAGGCGGTCGCCGTACCACTTGGCTAACCTGGCAGCCTGTCAAATCTCTTACTTTGGTAAATAAATAGAGTTAGAATTAAAGTGATCAAATATATAATAAAGGATATAAAGTAGACTATTTACTATAAGAGAGACGATGGAGGCCCTAACCAAAAAAACCGTGACAGTTGAATTTGAGGGCAAAAAATATGCGCTTCAAGATGATGTGACAATTGCAGATTTTTTGGCAGCCTTGGGGCTTCCAAAAGACATGGCTTTGACTCTAAAAATTACAAAAGATGGCTTTTTCATGGTTAGAGTGTAATAATTGATAATAGATAGTTTATTATTGATATCCGCCTCAAATGATAATTAGGTCTTGATGGTATGCCAAAGTCCAGAATTTCCATAACAATTGACGGTAAGATGGCCAAAGCAATTGAAAACTATTACAGGGACAAAGTCAGAACTGCTGCTGAAAAAGGAGAGGTAATTCCTAAACTTTCAAACATCTATGAAGAAATCATAGAACGTGGCTGGGAAGCAAAATCAAGCCTTCGCAAGAAATAGGAAAAGCAAAAATTCACTAGCCCTGATAAGATTTTGTGGGTTTAGATCTAAAGGCACTATGCAACAGAGAAAAAACAAACTTGGAATCATTTTCTTCCAAAGTTGTAGCAATAGATGCATACAATGCAATCTACCAGTTTTTGGCAATAATACGTGGTCCTGAAGGACTGCCTCTTTCTGATGCCAGGGGAAAAATTACTAGTCACATATCTGGTCTGTTTTATAGGAATGTAAATTTTTTATCACTAGGGATAAAACCAGTATACGTTTTTGATGGAAAACCGCCGTCATTAAAATCTGCAGAAATAGAGAGAAGAAAGCAGATAAAAAAAGATGCCACAATCAAGTTTGAAAAAGCCCTGACAGAAGGAAAATATGAAGAGGCAAAAAAATATGCTCAGCAGACATCAATGTTAAAAGACGACATGGTTGAAGACTCTAAACATCTCTTGGGACTTTTTGGCATTCCTCATATCCAAGCGCCATCTGAAGGTGAAGCGACTGCTGCAAATCTTACCATTACAGGACAAGCATATGCTTCTGCAAGCCAAGACTTTGATTCGCTATTGTTTGGCGCAAAAAAACTAGTTAGAAATTTTACAAATAGCGGCAAAAGAAAATTGCCAAATAAAAATACCACAATTGAGATTGAACCTGAAATAATTGATTTGCAAAAAACTCTAATAGATCTTGGTCTTTCACGGGAACAATTAGTTGATGTAGGAATTTTAATTGGCACTGATTTTAATCCAAATGGCTTTGAGAGAATAGGGCCAAAAACTGCACTCAAGGCAATAAAGGAACATGGCACACTTGAAGAAATTCCACAAATTCAAGAAAAACTAGAAGAGATAGATTACAAACAAATACGCCAGATATTTTTGCACCCCCAAGTGGCAAGTGTTGGTGAGATCAAGTTTGGCGAAATTGATTTTCAAGGAATTATAAACTACCTATCCACTGAACGAAGCTTTTCTCGCGACAGAGTGGAGACATCAATTAACAGACTAAAAAAATCAATTGAGAAAAAAAGCCACACGCTAGAACAATGGTTTGGTAATTGA
The DNA here is from genome assembly GCA_964508325.1 of uncultured Nitrosopumilaceae archaeon. Lineage (GTDB taxonomy): Archaea > Thermoproteota > Nitrososphaeria > Nitrososphaerales > Nitrosopumilaceae > TA-20. The sequence continues at coordinate 1,749 of CAZDTF010000036.1, forward strand.
ATCACATCACTAGAATAAAAATCTGAATTGTAGCGAGTCTTGCTATATGTGATAAACTTATCATGAAAATTCGTTACAGATATTTAAAGAATTGAATTATTATTTCAATACTTACTTTAGGATAATAGTATTGATTAATTTAGGAGTATGGTGATGGTCTGATATCTTGGAGAAAAAAATTGTAGTTGCTGGACTTGGAGAGATTGGTTTTCCTATATTGCAACTTGTTTCAAAAAGTGGCCCAGCAGTTGGATATGACCTTAATACCAAACTTATGGATGAGAAAAGTGTTCGCAAATATGAACAACTAAAAACATCCTTTCTTCATGTATGCATTCCATTTTCTGACCGTTTTGCTGAAAACGTAATTTCACTAAATAACAAATTCCATCCCGAAGTAATCGTCATACACAGTACTTTAAGCCCTGGAACTACATCCAAGATACAGTCTAGGCTCTCTATTCCAGTAATATACAGCGCCACAAGAGGGGTTCATAAAAGAATGTTATCTGATATGAAAAGATACGCCAAGTTTTATGCTATAGAATCTAGCGCCCCACGAAAAAAATGGGCTTCTTCTGTGTATGCCAAGTTGATGAAAAAGGCAGGTGTAACAACAAAACAAATGTCATCTCCTATAACGCTTGAGCTTGCCAAGATTGTTGTAGATACCTCATACTATGGATGGCTAATCACCTACGCACAGCTTAGCAACATGATTGCCATAAAACACAACGTGGATTATGACGAGATGTGGTCTTTTGCAGAAGAAATTCACAAATTCCTAGGCAACAGGCCTAAGATGTTTCCTGGCTTTATTGGTGGTCACTGCGTTATTCCTAACTTGGATCTGATTCATCATCAAACACTTGACCTTATAAAAAATATAAACAATACATATGCAAAAAAAGTCAAGAATTCCAAAACCATCTCAAAAAAATACAAATCATAGTGGAAAAAAAATCTAGTTTTATTCAGCATATGATCCAGTAGTTAATTTAATAGATGATTTCTGAATTTTCCCACGAGTATTCAAATAGAGCTCGCAGCGAATCTATCATTGAATCAGAATCGGACCACACTGCAAAATTATTATGTGAGGGATAGGTTGCGTTTCTTAGGAAAAACAACACCTCGTCAAAATCCTTTATCATAAAACACAAGCTGTCTGTCTTTCCAGTAGGCATTATTCTTATTCTTTCTTTGCTTATTTCTTCTGTAATTTCTGGCATGGTGTGAGCTGGAGAGATGATAACTTTCTCAAAAGCAGGTGAATTCCCAAGCAATTTGATAAGATCTGAATGATACAATCTTGCAAAATCCTTTGGTGTACAAAGCAAGCGGAACTCATCTTTGGCATCTGTGATCATTTCTTTTAATTTATTTTGGATCTGGGGTGCACCTTGAAGCATTTGCAATTTGTCCATCTTTGCTTCGTTTGTCTCTACAACAAATGACGGGATCTTGTTCCATAAATTGACAATCTCTTTTTCATTTTGTAATAAAATGTTGACCCGCTCTTTTTCAGAATTGACCAATGTTCTAATTACTTTGGCCAATGGTAAGGCTTCAAATTTTGTGGGCTGGCAACATTCTGCAGTGACCACACCCAAACTTTGTAGCGTATTCAAAATATGATAAGTTTCTGTGCGAGGCACGTCTAGAGATTTGCAAACCTCAGGTGCGGTCTTGGCGCCATATTTTCCTAAATATATGTAGACTTTGGCCTGGTTTGCAGACAAGCCAAACTTCAAGAGCTCATTTTTAATTTGATCTAGCTGATTTCTTTGTTCGTACAAGGCGGTGCCTGACTCTGAAGTAAAAATTCCTAACGACTCGTCTTCTATTGAAACCGTTCCTGGAAGCATGGTCATTGGTATCTTTTTCTCCTTTGTAATATCATCACGTCTGACCCGCCTTGGTACAGACACTGACCCTGACATGGTATACTACATGAAATCATTAAATTTATTATCCGCGGATCTTTTTGCTAAATTTAACTTCCAAAACGGTATTTTTTGGTTAAAATTAGTCCCTTGCAGTTTGTTACATGAAATGTTTTGGAAGCGATCTATTTTATTCATAAAACAAATCAAAACTTAAATCAAATTAAGATCGCTAGTATACAATAAAAAGTTCGCTTGATTTGTGATTTTATTCAGGATTGACTTTTTAAAATATTTGGAGAAACAAGAAAAAACCAAAAAGTATTAATACACATACTCCGATCTAGCGATCGGGTAGTTGGGTTGGTTCCAAAAGTGAAAAATGCTGTAGTTTTCATGTCGATTTTCATGTTATTAGTAGGATTGCTATATGCACCAACCGCGTTTGCAAATGCTTGGGAAGGCGATAACAATCACAAATGTAAAAGACACAATTACAACGGAGTGTGCGATTTTGAGAAGCCAGAAATACAAATACTGTCACCTGAAAATCATTCACATCTAGGTGATACAATAGTAACAATAACAGGAAATGCGTTTGATTCAGGTAGTGGAATAAAGAGAGTTGATGCCGCAATGAAGGGTTCTCCCTTTGCTACAGTATCCACACATGACGGAGGTTGGACTTTTGTGACTCCACCGCTTAGCCCTGGATGGCATACTGTAAAGGCAAGAGCAGTAGATAATGCAGGCAACGAACAATGGACATTTGTTGTCTTTAAGATAGTGCCAGTATAATTTTTTAAATTTCTTTAATTAACCAAAGTCTGATAAAATTTTTGATTGTTTTTTAATTTATAATTCAAAGTCCTTTCAACTTTGATAATTCAAGTTTTTTTAAGGAGTTGTTTTCAAAACTTTAATTGGGGAACTGCTAGAAGTAAATCCCAAGTCCCCTGCAAAGAAAGCTTGGATACTGTATGACCCTGGAGCAGGTGCAACCAAATTGTCTACCTCATACCAACCAGTAGCATTTGTCACAGCATTTGGAATGACTAGTGTGGAATTTGTCGTAAATGTTATTGTCTTGGATCCAACCAAGAATGTATTAAAAGTGTTGTCTCTGAGCTTTCCATCAACCATGTAATGAGTTCCTTGTTTTAGTGAGGTTGGAACGTTAATACTCCAAAACGTTGAAGTGTGTTTTTGTACTGTTACAGATGTTGATGTGCTAGTTGCCCTCACAGAATTATTACTGGCAATTAGTTTTGCTGTTACTTGGTTTGGATTTGATGCAGTGGCTGAAGAGGAATAGGTATGTACTACAGGACCCCAGGAATTGCCAGAAATAGGAATTCCAGTCGAGTTTGTATTGTCTCCCCAGCTCACAGTTACAGTATCGCCCGAAGCAGCATTGGTTGTATTTCCTGACACAGAGACAGTTTTACCCCATACTGGTGAAGTATTATTTACGCTACTAATTGAAACAGATGGAGTAGTATTTACTACAAGAAATGTTGCTGAAGAAGTTTGACTATTTGTATCGGTTGCAGATATTGTGTGAATGCCACTAGTTGATGATGGTATGGTAAGGGTCAAACTAAAGCTGCCAGTTGAATTGCTAGTAGATGCTGCCTGTGGAATTCCGTCAAATGTGATGGAAACATTGCTGCTGGCTGAAAATCCAGTGCCGTTAATCTTTACTGTGGCGCCTGATGGGCCACTAGTCTGATTGAGCATTTCATTTGGTGTGATGGTAAGGCAGTTACTAACAAGACCAATACCAAAAATAGGTGTTGGTGTGTGACCAACAACATCATATGATTGAAGAGGAACGACCGTTTGACATCCAGCAGGTGTAGGTGGAACTTTGAATGTGGTTTGTATGGTACCTGTACCGTTAGCTAAAAGAGAAGCGACAACGGCACCATTATAAGTAAAAGTTCCGGCCTCAAGAGGAGAGTATCCATTTGCTATGAATGTAACATTGGCACCAACATGCGCTGTATTTGGAACAATATAAAGTGGTACCAGTTGAGCAAGATCGTTTGCCGAGAGATGTATTGGAGTAGGAGGCCTGGGTTTTTGCGTAAAGTCAAATGCATTCAATAAATTATTTGCATTAGCATCTCTTGCAGTCAAAGTTGACAGATTGAATTTCCATTCCATCATTTTTAGTGTGGATTCAAAAATGTATTGTGTATGGTCGATGTATCCAGCTCTTGCATATGGCGAGATTATGAGGGCAGGTACTCTGATACCTGAACCTGCTTGATCTATACCGGGTGGCACTACATGATCATAATACCCACCATAGTCATCGAATGTTAAAATAATGGCAGTGCTATTCCATGCAGAACTGTTCATTATGGAATCAATAACATCTGTAGTCCAGATCATTCCAACATGTGAGCTTGCAGGATCATGCTCACTTAGGTAATCAGGAGGAATTACCCAGGATATTTGAGGAAGCGAGTTGTTTTGCAAGTCTGCAAAGATTTGAGTATGGGGAACAAAATGTGGCGAATAGCTTACAGTATACGTGCTTGCCTTTGATGCAAATGGATTCCAGAAATCCATGACATAACCATTGAGGATTGCATTATGGTATCCTCCTGGGACTATGCTTCCGAAATTAAGATCATAATATTTCCAGCTTATTTTGCCTGTGCCATTTATAATGTCAGCAGCTGTTGTTATCGCATTAGCCTGACTCAGATATGTAGTTTTAGTGGCATTAGTAGAAGATGGATCTATGAAATCTGGAATGGAAACAGCTGGAGCTTGGCCCGCTATTGAATACCAGTGATTTGGCATACTCCATCCAAGAACACTAGAGAAAAAGTTGTCAGCAAGAACATATTTCTGTGCAAAGGTCCAGTAGTTAGGTATGGTGGCACTGTCCTGGTATGCCATTGTCTGATTCAATCCGTCCTCTCCTACAATAAAGTTGTCCATCTTTCCTTTATCGATTGAAGTTAATGATGATGCCATGTTATGTTGAAGGTCGATATTTGTGAAATTTGGAGTATGGTACGGCTTGACACAACCAAGACCTGGGTTTGAAGCATTCAATGGCATGCATTCACTTGGAGGTAATCCATTTGCACCTGGGAATGTTCCAAAGTATTCGTCAAAGGAGCGGTTCTCCTGCATGATGACTACGATATGCTTGATAAGTGCAGCATTTACGTACTGGAAAACTGTAAAACCTGATGTACTTGGCCCTGACGGGAGATAATTGTTATCACCTGCAAACGTTGCACTAACTAGTCCTGTTGTAGTTCGACTAGCTAGGGGAGCTGTTAGGATTGTCTTTGAATGACCAGTAGAGTTGGATATAACTGATGCAGGAGATATGGTCCCATTGCCGTTATAGTTGATGTTCTCGCCAGATATTGGTACATTCAAGTCTGTATCAGTTAATATGGAATCTGCGGTAAACGTTTTTCCGGATTGTACACTAGTACTGTTAAAAGATGGTGCAGAAAGTGACGTTACATGTTTTGTAATTTGAATTGTATTACTTGAGGAAGACGCTAGATAATTTGCATCACCTGCAAAGC
>CAZDTF010000036.1:7300-9598 GCA_964508325.1 uncultured Nitrosopumilaceae archaeon
TGTTCCAGATGGAGTTCCAGTGGTACCGTTTCCGCTAAAGCTTATCGTCTTTCCTAATATTCCTACACCGGCAGAGTCAGAGTCAGTCAAAGTACTTCCAGTAGTAGTCACATTGAATGCCTTGCCCCACTTTAGAGATGTAGCACTCAAGGTCGGTGCAGAAAGTGTCGTTATATGTTTTGTAAGTTGGATTGTAGTGCTTGAAGATGATGCTAGGTAATTGTTATCACCTGCAAAGCTTCCAGTTACAAGATCTGTTGCACCAACATTTGCCGACGATGTTATTGTAACAGCTGCTGTCAATTTACCTGCCGAATTTGTTGTTCCAGATGGAGTTCCAGTGGTACCGTTTCCGCTAAAGCTTATTTTTTCAGCTCCAATTCCTGTACCACCAGCATCAGAGTCAGTCAAAGTACTCCCGGTAGTAGTCACGGTAAATGTCTTGCCCCACTTTAAAGATGTGGCACTCAAGGTTGGCGTGGAAAGAGACGTTACATGTTTTGCAACTTGCATTGTAGTACTTGAAGAAGACGCTAGATAATTTGCGTCGCCAGCAAAGTTTGCAAAGACATTTCCAATTCCTACGTTTTTAATGCCAGGAGCTTTTTCGGTAACTGGTGCTATCAAATTACCATTACTACCAGTAATCCCGCTTGTAGGACCAGTTGTAGCATTGCCACTGTAGCTTATCGTCTTTCCTGATACTCCCTGTCCTATTGAAGAATCTGTCAAAATAGTTGAAGTCACGCTGTATGCCTTGCCCCACTTTACAGATGTGCCGTTAAAGAGTGGCTTGGAAAGTGTTGTTGTGTGTTTTTGAACTGTTACTGTTACTCCTGCACTTGTTGCCTGCAATACGTTTGCAGTGTTAAACAGTTGCGCAGTTATGACATGAGCTCCAACTGCACCAATTGGATATGTGTGACTTATTGGTCCCCAGCTTCCAGTACCAGTAATTGGATTATTTGGTGATGTGGTTCCATCAGCCCAAACTATAGTTACAGTAAATCCAGTCGCAAAGCCAGTAGACGTGCCGCTTACAGTTATGGCAGTACCCCATCGCGGTGTCGTGTTACTTGTAGATGTAATTGTTATAGTTGAAGCTGCAAACGCTGCCTGTAGCGGAAATATAGAAACCCCAATGAATAGTAGAAGAAAAATTGAATTTTTTTTATGATTTATCGCAACCCCACCCCAGACCCAATTTTACGCTTGGCATTATTGCTTATAGGTTTTTCCATAAGTGGAAGTTGTCAAGTTTTTGCACTAAATTTCTAAATATCAATGAAAAAATTCACTATAGGATTTAATGATACAATAAATGGAAAAATCAAACAAGGAAAAATTTCATTTTACCAACCAACATTATTTAATCCTGATTCTATGTCTGGTAACATCAGAACTGTAATAGATAATTGCCAGATAGCAGGCTGGAAAAAACCTGAAATTGGATTGTATCTTATAAGCTAAATACTTGTCATTGCAGCTAACTGGATCTTATACGCTACAAATGCCAAAGTAATATGTGCAAAGCCAAAAGCACGCCAGTGTTGGAAAAGAGGATTTTGTTTTTCACACCTCTTTTCTTGCCTTTTTACTATTCCAGCATTTCTTTATCCCTGTACCAGATTTGATACTTGGAATTACAATTATTATATGGCTTGGCATTGCAGCTAAAAGATTAAAGTTCATAGATTCAGTAGAAAAAAAGATAATTTAGGAAATGATTATTTCAAACAGATTTTTTTCTTAGGTAATTATTGTCCAGGTAACACTTATTGTATCTCCAGCAGCAAGTACGACTGGAGTAATTGTGGTTTCTGCAATAATCAAGTTACCAGTTACAGCAGTCGAAGTACCACTAAATAATGCCAAGCCGTTTACTGTTAAAGAACCACCACTTTGATTGGTCATAACCGGTGTTGTTTCAGAAAATTGGCATGTACTTGATCCTCCGACAACATCAGTTACAATTGAACACACTGTAGGCTTTGTCGTTTGTACAGTAAAGACAGAATTTGTACCGTTAAAGGTTCCACCAGAATTTCTTAATTGACCTGTTACAGTACCAAGTGTTATTACTGAACCACCTGCTGTTGCATATTGACCGCTTGCACCAAACACAGTATTGCATCTTGCGTTAACTAGAAATCCTGCCAAAGCTCCTCCACCACTTGGTGCAGTGCAATCTGAACCCTGTGGCTCGTTTGTATTTGCGGTTCCTGTGATAAACTCGACCCAATAGGTGGGGGCTGCAACAACAAAAACTTGTGCAGGTGCAGTAATTTCAGAGAGGCA
>CAZDTF010000037.1:0-8923 GCA_964508325.1 uncultured Nitrosopumilaceae archaeon
ATGGTTAATCTAGATTAAGATGGTCAACACAATCCAAGCGATATTCCATCATTGTTAGAACCCATCATCAATGGTTCAGCAGATGTAGTTATTGGTTCACGATTCTTAAATAACAAGAATACTGAAATGCCAGAATATAGAAAAAGAGGAATTAAACTGATTTCCTCAATTACCAAAGTAGGTACCAGATTAAATATCTCGGATGCTCAGAGCGGCTTTAGAGCATATTCAAAAAAAGCCATAGAAAATATTCACATTAGCGATGTTGGAATGAGTGCAAGCACTGAGATTTTAATGAAGATAAGTGATCTTGGACTAAGAGTAAAAGAAGTTCCAATCATAGTAAAATATGATAATTTAGATTCATCAACCCAGAAACCCCTAATTCATGGAACAAGTGTTTTACTATCCACCTTACGATATGTCACTGTAAATCGACCATTAACTTTCTATGGCTTACCCGGAATTGCATTTTTGATCATAGGATCACTATTTGGAGGTAAGTTTTTACAATTTTATGCAACCCAAAAAATTGTGTTAACTGATGTGTTACTTGTTTCAATAGGCACATTAGTGATAGGGGCCGTCATGGTTGCAACTAGCATCATTCTTTTTGCAATGTCTACTCTTTTAAATAAAGTAAAGCAATAAAACATAAAATAATTTATTTTAAAAAAATCAGTACTCAGATTTGATATAGTTTATTAAGTTTTTAAATCGATCTAGAATGGTTGGCAAAGGAACATAATTCAAATGATAAACATTCAGCATTAGAAAAGAAACTAGATCTATTGGTCAGATATCCCATCATTTGTATTTCAATCATAATTGGAATTTCTTTATTTCTAAGATTTCATTTTTTTCCTATTGGTTTACCTATTACACTTAATGGATTACTCTATTTTTGGTATGCAATAGATGTTAGTATTCTAGGCCATTTACCTACAGGATATACAGTTCCAAACAACGGCTGGCCCGTATTTTTATCGTTATTTTTTTCAATTTTTCATTCAAAAAATTTCATAGATTACATGTTTTTGCAACGTGTCATTACCATGGTAATTTCAACTGCTACTATAATTCCAGTTTATCTATTGTGTAAAAAATTTGTCAATACGCCCTATGCAATAATAGGAACTGCAATATTTGCATTTGAACCACGAGTAATTCAAAATTCAGTACTAGGTTTGACAGATCCTCTCTACATCATGTTAGTTACTATAGCACTGGTTCTGTTTCTTAGTGAAGATAGAAAACTCACATATGCCGCCTTTGGTGTTACTGCACTTGCATCTCTTGTCAGAGCCGAAGGTTTGTTCCTTTTTGTGGCTCTTTCAATAATGTTTTTTGTCCGTAGTGAAAAGACACGTAAAGTTCTTTCAAGATATGCAATAGCCCTTGCAGTTTTTCTGCTGATCTTATTACCAGTTGCAGCATTAAGAATTCAAACAACTGGCAATGATGAATTAAGTGGAAGAATACCAAGTGAGGTAAACAGAGCACTTGCCTTTTCTTCGGATAATGGAAAATCAAATATAGTTTTATTTGCAATTCATGCTTTTGAGAATTTTTTCAAATTTCTTGGATGGTCTATAATTCCAATATTCATTTTCTTTATCCCAGTTGGAATAATACTGATTTTCAAGGAGCGAGATTACAAGAAAATTACTATAATAATAACAATAATTGCTATGTTTGTACCAATATTATATGCACTGTCTACAGCTTTAGATACACGATATTTTCTTCCACTGTATCCTCTATTTTGTGTTCTTTCAGTTTATGCTATCAAAAAATATCATGCAAAGTTGGGAAATAAAAAAATATTTCTTGTTGTGCTAATTGGTGGCATCCTACTTTTGTCCTCAGCATTTCTTGATTATAAAAAAATAGACACAGAACACGAAAAAGAGGCATGGAGTCTTGCATATCAAGTTGCAAATCGAACGGATGTAATCAATTCATACTATCCAGAATCAGGTTATCTTGCAATTACAGCAATTACTCAATCAAGTAATTTTCCAAGTCTCCATTCAGAATTTAAAGCCAATGCAGTAAAACAGATCAATATAGATGCAAACAGTATTGAGCAATACATCAAACTTGGAAAAGATATTGGTTTGACCCATCTAGTTCTTGATGGTACAGATAACATTCAGAATCGTCCCATCTTTTTCAAAGACGTATTTTTACATGAAGAAAAATACCCATATCTTATCAAGATTTATGATTCAATAGAACATGGTTACAAATATCATTTGAAAATATTCAAAATCGATTATAACAAATTTGGAGAATAAATTAAACAGTAATGCAATTAAGAATCATGAATGGTTCGTTGTTTAATATAATCATCTAGTTTTCTTTTCAAAATTTTGATTTCTTCGTGTTCTTTTTCAGTCAATTTTTCATTTTTTGCAAGCTTTACCATCATCTCAGACATGTTTGCAGACAATGATAGAAGCTTTTCAGTGTTTAGTAAGAGTCTACGCATGTGTGGATTTGCTTCCATATTGATATCTGCCTCTGCTTTGAATGCAGCACTTCTCTTGTAGTGTAAATAACCTACAAGTACTAGCAATGGAATTCCTATTGAGGACAATATACCAATGTAGGCTGAAAAAGTTGGAAATACAGTTTTCAGAGCTGGTACATCTTTAATTGCCAAATAATATGTGGTAACAGCAGTATTTAGTGCAGCAAGGATAAATGCAAAATATGTACTCCATCCTTGCCTGAAATAGAACCAAGCACGAAATAATATGTTTTTTGCCACAAATTGAATTTGTTGTAGAGTTATATCAACATACAATTAATCAAAATTGAGTTAATAGACAAAGAGAATTTGTCGATTTATGATCTTTTGATTTTTACATGTACTAATGCATTTTTTTATTTGAAAACAACAGATTTTATAGATATTAAATTATTTTGATTGATTCATAGATATTGGTTTTACAATTATGTTGTTTTCTGAGTCGAATACGGCCAATAAGAAATAAAATAGCTTTTCGATAATTAAAAACTTCTTACAAGAATCAAATTGTATATATCTTAAGCATATTCATAGAAAATAGAGTAGTAAAATTGAGATTATTAATTGGTGGATCAAGTTCAAAGTTTTTTCATTTAAAGGAATTTGGTGACGCTTTAACAAAATATGGAATCGAATACAAATTAGTACATGATGTTGACATTTACACAGGTTTCCCCAGTAGAAACATCAAACGATGGTTTGAGACTAGTGCGAAATTTGATAATCTTGTACGGGAGTTCAAACCGGATGCAATCTTTGTAGATAGATTAACACATTTTAGTTTAGCTGCATTAAAAGTAGGCATACCATTGTTTGTACTTCTCAGAGGAGATTATTGGTCTGAGATGAAGTGGGCTAGAGAAACTTTGTACAAAGGGCCTCTAAAACGCATGGTACTTGATTTGAAAGATAGAATTGCAACGAGATGTTTTCGAGGATCTACTGCCATCTTGCCAATCTGCAAATATCTTCAAGAAAGAGTCATGGAACAATATCCAGATAAAATCACCGAAGTTCTTTACCAAGGAATTGATCCTGGGAAATGGTATCCAGTAAAAGGTATGAATCTAAAGCACCCCTGTGTCGGATTATTACAGAGTGCAATTATTTGGGGCAAGACAAAGGAAATGCTTACTCTACCAAAAGTGCTAGAAGCAATGCCAGATGTAACATTCTATTGGGTAGGAGACGGTCCATACAGAGATCAAGTTCTTCCCATACTAACCAAGTATGATAATTTCAAATGGTTAGGTCCAATGCAATATCCTGATAAAGTTAGAGAGTATCTGACAGAGATTGATGTCTATGCACTAGTTAGTGGAATTGACATGTCACCATTGACGTTGCAAGAAGCCCAGTTGATGGAAAAACCAGTAGTTGCGACAAATGTTGGTGGCATACCAGAACTAATGAAAAACAATGAAACTGGATTTTTGGTAGAAAAAGGAGATCACAAGGAATGGATTGATAAATTATCTATTTTGATAAATGATCCCAAAAAGGCAAAACAAATGGGAGAGACAGGTCGTAAATTTGTAATAGAGAATTTTAGTTGGGAGAAGATTGCCAAACAGTTTTCAGATTTTTTTAATAAAAAAAATAGAACAAGTGATAATGTATAATTTAATTTAGTGTTGCGTCAGATTTGATTTCATTTGTGATAAACAACCTATGCCATATTTCTGCTGCCAAAAGTCCCAAAAATTTGTTCACATATCTGACATCAAGATCTTTTTTCAAATGAGCATCAATCCACTCTTTGCTAATCCAGCCTTCACTGACAATTTGTGATTTTGATAGATAGTAATCACATAGCTTGTAACCATAAGATTTCCATAGATTTACAGTGTCTACAGAAAATCCACGTTTCATATCAGATCTTGGAGAGTCAGGTACATACTTGTGAAGAAGATTTCTAAGAAGCGGCTTACCTAAATTGTCATGTACATTATACTTTAAATCATATTTCAAATGAGATGTATAAGAAATCAAATCTTTAGTCAAGAGAGGAGCAACAGATTTTATTTTGAAGAATTTATGAAAAGCAGTATTAACTGGAGAAAAATTATAGAGTAATTTTCCATTATAATCTGCTAGATAAACCTGAGCTAATGCAGGTAATTGGTTATCAAAATAAGGATATAGTGAAGAGTAAATTTCATCCCAATTAAAAGGAATTTTTTTTCCAAATATTTTTTCTTGATCTGGAACCCAATCCCTTTCGTGGCATTGCAAATAGGCTTTAATTTTTTCTAATGGTGAAGAATTTTGATTTATTAATGAAAGAAATTTTTGGTACCTGAATGTATATCCTCCAAATAATTCATCACCTCCATCGCCAGAAACAAGCGAATTAGAAATAGAACTTGCTTCTTTAACTATGGTATACCAGTGTAAATCCCAAAATGGACGTTTTATTATACCAATAGATCGTGGAAGGTCTGCAAGATAATTTTCTACATATATAATTTTATGATCAGCGTCAAATTTTTCAGCCAATTTTTGAGCATCTTTTGATTCATCAAAACTTTCAGCAAAAATTACTGAAATTGTAGTTATGTCAATCTCAGGCAATGTTTTCCTTACAAGAGCAAGCATGAGTGATGAGTCTACTCCTGCACTAAGTGCTACAACAATTTTTTTTGTTTTTGAAAGTTCCTTTTCTATATTTTTTGTAAGAAATGTCTCAACTGCATTAACTTCGTTAACAGAATTCTTCTCTACAAAATCATTCCACGATAATTTAGGTAATAACGGTTCTATTGTATGATCATAACGTAGTGTGAGAATGCTTTTCAGAGAAGATTCTATTTGTTTATACTCCTCCACGCCCAATTCCTCTAAAGATCAAACCTGCTTTTTTTGCTGCATGGACATCTACTATACCTCTTGAATCAATAATCACCGGTGTTTTCATCTTTGAGACGAATAAGGAAGGATCAATTCCCCGGAATTCATTATGTGCAGTTACGATTATAGCTGCATCAACATTTGAAATAGCATCTATGAGATCACTTTCAGTTTTGTGGGAAAACACTTGAGTAGATTTGAAATACGGATCATAGATTTTCACCACGGCCTGAAGCTGATCCAATCTTTTTACAATTGCCTCGGCTGGAGTTAATTGAATATCTTTAACATTAGGTTTGTATGATATGCCAAGAACTGCAATTGTACTTCCTTTTACAGATTTACCTATTTCATTAAGAGCATCAGATAATAATTCTACAACATGATATGGCATTGATTCATTAGTTTCTCTTGCAGCACGGATTATTCGCAGCATTCCATTATTTTCCATTCCCCTAGCGGAGTTGAGAATTTGATATGAATTTACAGGAAGACATGGTCCACCAACCCCTGCACCAGGATAGTGTGTTTCAAAGTTGTACTTTTTACCACATGCTTCTAGAACTTTTAATATATCAATACCAAGATTTTCGAATAGAATCGCCAGTTCATTTACAAAGGCTATGTTTATGTCACGAAATACATTGGCAGTAAGTTTTGCAGCATTAGCCGTCTTGCAATCAGGCATCTTAATTATTTCAACATCAAATACATGACGATACATTTCTGAAACAATACTAGTTGTTCTCTCATCTATTGCACCTACTAGTCGTGGTAATTTTTTAAAATCACTGAGTATTTCTCCAGGATTTGCAGTTTCTGGACATGTTGCAATACCAAAATCTCTTTTTGCCTTAATTCTATTGTCCTTACCTTCTATTATTGAAATCAATTCATTTTCAACAAAACCAGGTTCAATCGTACTTTCTACTACAATAAGGGATCCTGGTTTTAACGTCTTGCTCAGTTCTTTACTTACCGATATCAAGGCAGAATAATCAGGAACATTATTTTTGTCCATCGGGGTAGGAAGTGAGAGTATTACAAAGTTAGAAACGGGTACAGCTTCTAAAATATTTGTAGTGGCATGAAATGTATTTTTTGCCATTACACTTTCAAATATTTTATCAAATCCTGGTTCATCTTTAAGTGGATATTCTTTTGAATTTATCATTTGAACCAAGTTAGTATTGATATCAACTCCTATGGTAGGAAGACCTGCATCTGCAAAGGATAGAGCGGTAGGTAATCCAATTCTACCTATACCTATAACACATACTCTAATTTGATTTGACTTTAGATAATTTTTTACATCATCCAAATTAGCTGCTATTAGACTTTTGAAAATTTCTTGACTCAAATGTATTTTTCAACTCTTTTTTCCATTAACTTGAATGGTTGACGCTTCCAAGTTTATATAAATTTGTGTCTAAAACTATCAAAATTTAAAGAACCCTAAGAACTGGTATCGTTTATGAATCTCATAGTAACTGGCGGAGCAGGTTTTGTAGGAAATCATCTAGTGAGGCATCTAGTAAAAAAGGGGCATTCTGTCAGTGTAATAGATAATCTCCATAGCGGCAATATAGAAAATTTATCAGATCTTAGGGATAAAATCACCTTTCATAAAATGGATATTTTAGATTATGAAAATCTAAGAACTATTCTTAAAAATGCAGATGGTGTATTCCACGAAGCTGCTCTCACTGTTGTTCAAGAATCATATCTTAAACCAGAAGAATATCATAAAGTGAACGTAATCGGTACAGAAAATATTTTCAAACTTGCCAAAGAATTTGGTTTTAAAATAGTTTATGCAAGTAGTTCTAGCGTATATGGGAATCCAGTATCCATACCAATCAAGGAAGATGCCATAAGAAATCCACTTAATCCATATGGAGAGACAAAATTACAAGATGAAATTTTGGCTGAGAAATATAGCAAGCAGGGAGTCAAAATAATTGGTCTTCGTTATTTTAACATCTATGGAAAAGGTCAATCTATTTCTTATGCAGGAGTAATAACAAAATTTCTTGAACAGATTAGAAATGGAAATCCTCCAATAATTTATGGAGACGGTCTTCAAGTACGTGATTTTATTCATGTAGAAGATATTGCTAATGCGAATCTACTTGCCATGGAAAACAAGATTGATTTTTCTTTCATCAACATTGGAACTGGAAAACCTACAACAATATTAGACCTAGCCAATTTAATGATAAAAGCTGCACATCTTCAAGTCAAACCCATCCATGAAAAATCCCTACAAGGTGATGTCAAACAGAGTCTTGCAGACACAAATCTAGCAAAAAAACTTCTTGGCTGGACACCACAGAGGGAATTAGAACAATGGTTGACGCAGATTCTCTCTTAAACTAATTTTTTGTTGCAGATTATCGAATCAGATTTTCATAAAATTTGGTATATTTTGGAAGTATCATATCATAAGTCATATTTTTGATAAAACTATTGAATGCATTGTCTGTTAATTTCTTGGCAAGTTCATTATCAATAAGAAGCAAGTTTATAGCATTTAGGAGTGCGGGGGGATCATTTGGTGAAACAAGTATGCCAGTAACTTTATCCTCTACTATTTCAGGAATGCCACCTACTTTTGTGGCAACAACTGGTACCTTCAAGTAAAACGCTTCCTTTATGGTCCAAGGAATACTCTCCATTCTAGATGGTACTACAACTACTGCGGATGATTTGAGAGTAGTCATAGCTTCCTTCCAAGGAACATTTGTACAATAAACAACTTTGCCGTTAATTTTGGATTCAATACTTTTTAAAATATCAATTCCTTTTTCATAGCTATCCCTTCCTACGTAAACAACCTGATTTTCTACTTTACAAACTTCAGGGATCTCGGTAAAACGTGTTTCGTCAATTGGTGCGGAAAGTAACTCAACATCAAGATTCAATTTATCTTTGTATATCTTTTTGACAAAAGCTGAATCAGTGGTTAACTTGTCTGCCCACTTTAACACTCTTGATTCTGTTGATGTAACTATATTGCTTATTCCAGATGAGTGAAGAGACTCTACTTGTTCAGCATAAACACCATGAACTGATAATACTTTTTTCTTGGCCTTGACAAATTTCATTACAAATGCAGATGGCACATTAAAGGCATGTACAATGTCGTATTTTTTATTGGATAATAATGCCATCATCATTCCTATTATTGCAAAGCTCGGATTTTTCAAATTTTTAATAGGAATATGTGGTACATGCATTAGGGTTACATCATATCCCTGCTTATGCAACTTTTGAGCAAGTAAATTTGCATGTCCTCCAATTCCACCCGCGTATCTTGGAGAAATAAATAATATTTTCAATATTTATGAAAATTATTCATACATCTAATAAGGGATTGGAAATGAAAATATAGAAATTTTTGAGAAAATCTACATTAGAGATTGTGATGCTTCATGCATCATCTGACTCTTTGCACACCCAGCTGCAAGCTCGTCACCTGAGCCTCTTCTCATGATTCCTCTGTAGAGACCATCTTCAAGTTTTGCACCAACTCTT
>CAZDTF010000038.1:0-8846 GCA_964508325.1 uncultured Nitrosopumilaceae archaeon
ATCCCGACCTACGTACAGACAGGTTCGATCAAATCATCGATTTTGACCCGGTAAGGACGCTTCGAATCCTGGCCGGCGAGCAATTGCAGGACGAGGGGCAGATCCGGGACATCCATGACGAAGGACTCCCCGAAAACGCCGGTTGCGGAATAGGTGGCTTCATAGCAACTGGGCGTACCCAGGCGAAGATCGACGAACCCGAAATCATCGATCGCGTTCGCTTTGAGGAAGCCCAGAAGAGCGGCCGCTCCTGCCGGTGGATTGGTCATCGGGTAGGGCGGACACACGCAAAGTAAAGCGCGTTTCATCACGTTGCCATGACGGTGTTCTCGCGCTGTAGAGGAACGCTGCAAACGGTACCCGCTTACGTCTTTTTGGGCTTCTTTTTTTCTTTTTTAGGTTTTTAATAATATTTTCTTCATATGGTAAAAATTTATCTTCACGTAATTTATCAAGAGTTAATTCTTGCTTTAGTAAATCCTCCATTGTAATCTCAACTTTGTCCAAGCGTTCAAAATAATTCAGAATTTGTTCTACTTGTATAATGTATTTTTGAGGATCCTTTATCTCAATTCTTATTAAATCGCTAAGATGCTCTATTTCTTTTCTATCTACCATTCATTTCCCTACGGTGTGAGTCTATCCACATCTCTTGGATAAAATGTTACATCTCTAATATTTTCTGTTCCTGTTAGAGCCATCATCAATCTTTCAAGACCAATTCCACATCCCGCGTGAGGCGGGACACCATAATCAAATATTCTAAGATGATAATCAAATGGGTCCAGTTTGAACCCTTTATTTTTCATTCTTTCCTCAAGCTCAGATCTTTTTTCAATTCTTGTGCTGCCAGACGAGAGCTCCAAATCTCCATACATAAAATCAAATGATTCAGATATTTTCGAATCATCGTATTTGGCTTTTACATAAAATGGCTTTGGACCCAACGGCCAATCTTTTATAAAATAAAATCCAGAAAGGTCGAGTTTTTTAAGATTTGATGCATAGAGGTCATCTCCCCACTCTGCATTTATTCCAGCTTTTTGCATCTTTTCAATAAGTTCAGAATATGTGTATTGTGACATAGATTCAGGAATTTCAGGAGTTTGAAATATAATGCCATCATTTGATTTTGTGGTATAATCTTTTACCGTTTTAACTGCTAGCTTTACGATGTTTTCAATGTGTTTCATTATATCGTTGTAATCCGAAAATGCTTCTTCAAGATCAATTGAAATTGCTTCAGAAAGATGTCTGTTTGTCCTAGAAGGTTCCGCTCTAAAGATTGGGGCAATCTCAAAAACCTTCTCAAAGCTCATTGTCAATTGTTCCTTGTATAGCTGAGGACTCTGAGCAAGAAATGCTTCCTTGTTATAGTAAAATATTGGAAATAATGCAGCACCACCTTCAGTAGCTGTAGCAATCATTTTTGGGGTATTTACCTCAACAAACTCTTTTTCGTACAGGTAGTCTCGTATTGATTTTAAAACTAAACTTCGTGCTTTGAAAACATGTTGCAAAATATTTCTTCTTAGATCTACAGCCCGTATTTCTAAACGAGTATCAATGTTGGCAACAATCTTTGTTTGTGAAGTAAAGGGAGCAATCTTTTCTGCCCTGGAAAAAATTTTCATTTCAAGTGGTGCAATCTCTGCTCCATGAGGAGCCTTGTTGGATGGTTTGACCATACCTTTTATTGCAACGCTTGATTGTTCTTTTAGCCTTACAATTTCTTGCCTTATTTCTTCATTGCAAGCACCTTTTTTAGCAGTGATCTGAATTTCGCCATTTTTATCATTAATCATCATGAATACAAGGTTTCCATGATCTCTTACACTAGAAACCCATCCCATAACGATTACTTCTTTTCCATCCAACGATGGATCGATCTCACTTGAGTAAATTGTTCTACGCCATGTTCCAAGATCGCTATCTGTCAAACCTTTTCATCAAATCTGCCCTAGTTAGTGTTAATTTATGTTTTGAATGTGCATTCCTGAAGTTTTGAATAAAACTAGATACAACCATTTATGGGAAATAAAAAGTGGTTCTTGTTGAGATGACATCCCAGCAAGTAAACCACGTACCTGTGTCTGGTATGATAGTAGATATCGATCTAGATTAAAAAAGAGTTGTCAATTTTATTTGTGACAAGTACCTTTAGGAGGTCAAACTTTGACTATCCCTGATTTAAGAAGGAAGGGAATCATGGAATCGCTAGGTATAGAAATAATCTTTGTTTGAACAACGTGATAATTTTTAGAACTAGACATGCTTTGTTTTTTATTAAAGTTAACAATTTTTTCACGCATCATACGAAAAATAGCATGGCGTGCATCCTCACTGAATTTTGTTTTAATGCTGATTTCATTTTTTATAATATTAATTTCTAAATTCTCAAATAATGAAACATATTTTGTAACTTTTTTTCCAAATTTCCTTGGAATTTGACCGTCTGGTATCAACAAGCCATTTTTTATTAGCGAATTAATTTTCCTGTAAGAAGAAGTTTGCGGTAATTTACAAGTACGTATAATATCCAAAATTATCCTGGGTTTGTTTGCTGTAATGTTTAGAATTTTTTTCTTGTCTTCATCAGCATAAGACCGGAGGATTAAGGAAATTATAGATTTATCCTTAATTGTAACTGATTTAGCATTACTATAAACTAATCTTTCCAATTACTATCGTGAGTTATTTAAAATTGATAATATATGGACTTTTTCTTTTAGGATAGAAGATATGCTTCCAATTCATTTAGGAGGTCAATTTTTGATAATTCTACAAAACCTCTATAAATTGACATTATTATGCGATAATAATGGCGTTAACAAATAGGGAAAAAATGATGATAATCATTACAAACATTATCGCGTTATATTCACAAAAATTACGAGATGGTACTTTGCCCACAAATCAATCTGTTGTAGATTTTATTCTTAAGACTATTCCTGATGATTCAAGGTCAGAGTTATCGATTGAATTAATCGACGATGTCTTCTCTTTTATTTCTAATTCTCACATGGAACTTTCATAAAGAGCCGCCTGTAAGGAAAAATATAGAAGAAAAATGATTACAATAGCAACTCTTGGTTCCCATTGTGCATTACAGGTCTTAAAAGGAGCAAAAGATGAAGGGTTCAATACTTTGATAATATGCGAAAAAAAACGCGAAAATCTCTATCGAAGATTTAGATTCATCGACAAACTAATACTTGTTGATTCATTTTTAGAATTGACAGAACAGAAGTGTACTTCAAAACTAAAAGAAGAAAATGCTGTAATAATTCCACATGGTACACTTATTTCTCAAATGGATTCATCTCAAATTGAATCAATTAAAATTCCAATTTTTGGCAACAAATGGATCCTTAGATGGGAATCAGATAGAACCATGAAAGAAAAATTAATGATTGAATCAAAGCTCAATGTTCCTAAGACTATACCAACCCCAAAAGAGATCAAGACATTAGTAATAGCAAAAAGACATGGAGCGGCTGGAGGCAAAGGATATTTTTTGGCTACAAGTGAGAAAGACTATAACAAAAAACGTGACAGGCTAATTTCACAGGGTATTATCAGAGGCGACAGCGATCTATATATCCAAGAGTACGCATTTGGAGTATCGGCATATCTTCAATATTTTTATTCGCCATTAACTGAAGAATTGGAGTTTTTTGGAGTAGATAGAAGATACGAGTCTGATATAGATGGCCTAGGAAGGATTCCTGCACCACAACAGATGGAAATTAATTTGATTCCATCCTTTAATGTGATTGGGAACAGTCCAATGGTATTAAGGGAATCACTTCTTCACGAGGTCTATTCTATGGGTGAAAGGTTTGTGGATGCCTCAAAAAGACTCGTCGAGCCTGGAATGAATGGCCCATTTTGCTTAGAAGGAGTTTATGATAATAATGGAAAATTTACTACGTTTGAATTCTCTGCAAGAATAGTGGCAGGAACCAATCTATATGTGGACGGTTCGCCTTATTCGACATTCCTTTATGATAAGCCAATGAGTACTGGAAGAAGAATAGCTCTGGAAATCAAAAATGCTAACAAGGAAAATTTACTCTCAAAAATAACAACCTGATATCTTTCTTCTTTGAATTAGAAAATATTATGCCCCGCCAAGTGTGACCACGAGATCGGTAATAAAACCTACACACAAGCCAAGAAAAATGCCAACCATTAGGATGTCGTTTGTAGTCTGCTTTCTTCCTGTATGATACATTAACAAAGAGACGTAAATGAGCGCACCCCCTGCAATAGACAAGAACAATACGTATGCTATGTTAGAGTGCCAGAGACTGCCAAGTATTGTACCGATGAATGTGGGTCCGCCGCCAACCAAGCCTACTTTTGCAAGAAACCTAGTAGTGGGTTTTGTTAGAAGCCCCGTAAGTGGACCTGCTATTCCAAATCCTTCAGTAGTATTATGAGCTCCAAATCCTATTATCAGAATTATTGCAAGCCCTATCTGCCCCGCAATATATGATTGGCCAATTGCTAATCCTTCACTAAAGTTATGAGAGCCAATTCCTATTGCAATCATCATGGCAAGCTTGTATGCACTTGCATCATGGAATAGTTTGTGAAGATGTTCATCGCCTCCCTTGATATTTTCAAGTGATAAAATAGGTGGGAACTTTTTCGTCATCACCTTTGTCTCATAGTATACTAATCCAATGAGGCCAATTGCAATTCCACCAAACATTGCAGCAAGATCGATAACCGCATCACCGGTACTTCCTTTCCCGGAAAACGCGTCTGTTACAGCATTTGACGCGGTTTCATATCCATGACTAAATACATCAATTATTAAAAATACTAATATTCCTAATGCAAAAGCATTGAGGAATCCTTTCTTTTTGGAGCTGAGGTTTTGTAATCTGGCTACTGGAAGGCCTAAAAATATCGTAAACCCGGCAATGGCTCCCAAAAGTAAGAGCTGCCAGTAATCTATCATAGATCAGTTAGGATAAGCTAACTTTATTTAAACAACAAAGTTGTTCTAAATTTTTAGAATAACGCGCACCTGGTTTAAATAGTTAGGCTACCCTAATTGAGAAAATATTGAAAAAAAGACTCTCTCTATCACAACTAAAAAAGTATGACGTAAATCAAAAAGTCATGGAGGCCCTGGCAGATGCTCAATCGAGATCCATATTGTTCTCCATTATTAAACAAGGAAAAACTGCCATGGAACTTTCTGAAGAACATAGGATCCCATTAAGTTCTGTTTACAAAAAGATTTCAGATCTTGAAGAAATTGCACTTGTTAAAGTTGATAAATGGATTTTATCAGAGAATGGAAAAAAATTCAAGATTTACAAAAGTAGAATAAGTAAAGCGGATGTAAGCATAAGAAAACCAGAGCCCGTAATTTCTCTTACGCCAAATGATCAAAATACGTAGAGTTGTACCAAGATGCAGAGATTTGTAATTTAGTTTTCCTCCCTGCGGAGTTTCTTTAAATTAATCGATAACCAGATTGGAACTGTTTGTGTTCTGGAATCATCAGACACCACCCTGTCACAAGACAACACAGTTCCAGTAAAAATTCGTCGAAATTGAAATAAATAAATTTTAAGAAGGAATCTAACAGTCCATAGACTTCCAAAAGTCGGAACTAAAAGATTCAAATCCTGTAAGACGCTAACCCACAAGATAATTATTTTATTTTTAGGTAAATAATACAAATTATTAATCACAGGAAATATGATTTTAAAATTTACATCAAATCAAAAATTGATGTGTTGATCTTTAATGCTTTTCATGTTCTGCAATGGTTTGAAGCGCTGCACTTTTGGCAGCCATCTCAGCAGTGTTCTTGTCTTCTGCACTTCCTATTATTATGACATCATCATCTTCAGGTTTTAATTTTTTTATGATCATAGAGTGTACTTTTGGATTGTACCTGAAGGAGTCTTGGCGTCTGTCTGGCATTAAAAAACTTCCCCTTTTAAATATCAGAGTAGTTGCGCCTATAGCCCCACACTTTATAGCAGCATCCCGTTGTTCAATCCCACTCCTTACAGCATAGGCAAGATCTTTTACTAATACTGCATAGTTGAATTTCCCCAATGCAACAGAACATTTTGGAACATTCATCTCCTCAGGAATAATATTATGTAGTTTTGCATAAACTGTTCTTCCCTTATTTGTAAACCACATGCCAGCATTAGAATTTTCTACTAACCCGTACATTTTCAAATGCTTTACAAGTGTCTTTATAGAACCTTCCCCTAGACCAAGTTCACGCACTAATAACGATCTGCTTATTCTTTTTTCATTTTTCATCAGCTGCATTGTTTTTAATACGTGTACCAGATCAAAACTCAACAACCTACTGGGAGCGTATCTCTGTGTCACTTTGGAAAGCAGTTGAATTACTTGATGCATTTTATTATTAATATCAACTGGATTTGCAGTTGCATTTATATCAATTCTAGGATAGAGAGAGGTTGGATAAACCATCCAATTATTTAAATAGAATTACAATGTTTGAAACAGAAATGACAAACATTTTCCAGCAACTAACAAGATCAAGCCGTGGAGTTTCAAAATTAGCTGTGGGTATTCTTTTAGTATTGTTTGGAATAGGCTTTTTTGGCATGGGATTTGATCAAGGTCAACTGTTAAGTCTGGTTGAGGGTCCAAAGGCATTCGGAGATATGTATCTTCATGAATTCTCACATGATATGAGACATGCATCAGGTTTTCCATGTCACTAGTGGTTTTAAATGAAAACCTCACTTTTTCTTGCAATTGTCCTAATCGCGGGTTTCTCTGCAGGAACAATCCATGGCCTCGTAAATTTAGTTGTAGTAGAACCATACCTTGACAAAGCAATTTCAATAGAAAATCAAAATAGGTTTGCTTCTGGGGAGATACAAGACACGCCACAATTTTGGGAGGAGTTTGGCAAGTACAGGGCATGGCAAAAGGAAAGTTCCATTTTATCGGGTGGAGTCTTAGGGCTTGCAACAGGGGCTTTGTTTGGACTAGTATTTGCATATTCACATAACAAACTTCCAAGTCGACACAATATCATGAAGGCTCTTGTCCTTGCAGGAATTATGTGGCTTACAATATTTTTCATTCCATTTTTGAAATATCCCGCAAATCCACCAACGGTTGGAGACCCACACACAATAGCATTTAGAAGTTTATCATATATTGCATTCATGGCCTTGTCTGGTCTTGGCGCACTTGGCTTTGCAATACTCTCTAAAAGAATACGAAATAAAAAATTTGTTATACCCATAGGATATGCCATTTACATTGGGGTGGTTTTTCTATTAATGCCACCAAATCCAGACAAGATTATAACTCCATTAGATTTGGTAAATGGTTTTAGAATGGCATCTCTGTGTACGATGACGTTGTATTGGATCATGAATGCTGTAATACTTGGTTTGCTATGGCAAAAGTTCCAACCTCATCTTGAAACTGAATCAGTATTCAAGTAAGAAACTGATCTTTTTTATTAGAAACAACGATTAGAAGAGGGTTTTTACCTGAATTTTTGAAATCATGAAAAGTAACTAGAAATTTTTGGCAAATATATGAGTTTAACAATCTTAATATTCAATTCAAAATGCAACACGATTATGAATAGATATTACTTGGTTGCCATACCTGCAATTATAACCATTGTATTTTTATCCTACATACTTTATCCACATCAGAGTCAAAATGATACTAAGGTGACCCTACAATCGTTAATGCAGAACGGTTCACCAATCTTGGGGAATCCAGATGCGCCAATTACCATAGTAGAATGGGGTGATTACCAGTGCACCTATTGTCATGCATTTCATGAAACTACTAAAGACTCACTTATCAAAGAATACGTAGAAACTGGAAAGGCCAACTTTGTATTTCGTGACTTTCCTCTTAATGGTCCAGATTCCGTTCTTGCAGCAGAGGCATCATACTGTGCCAATGACCAAAACAAGTATTGGGTTTATCATGACGAATTATACAAAAATTGGGCTGGCGAAAAAACTGGATGGGTAAATAGAGACTCGTTAAATAAATTTGCTATTACCGTGGGAATAGACCTTTTGCAATTTGACAAATGCCTTGACGATAAGAAATACGAACAAAAGGTTCTTGACAATCAACAATTTGGTGAAAAAATAGGAATTAATGCTACACCATCATTTATAATATTTGATAGTAAAAATGGCACAAAAATAATTGGAAACCAGCCATTATCAGTTTTCCAACAAGTTCTTGAAAAATTCTGAACAGATTTTCAACTGTTATAAATCATTTTTTAGGTGTATAAAATCCACAAACAGGGCAAAATTCCAAATCAGGTGTTAACATGGTAATTTCTTTGTGACATGGCAAATCCATGTTGAAATCCCCTTCTGAAATTTCACTAGATCCGTCTGATACCGCAGTTTTGTAATCTTTGGTTAGATTATCTTTTATCTTTTCTTTATCATCAGACATATGTCATAAATCAACAAGGATCTAATAAGTAAGGATTTGCTTTTTCAATTCAAACCAAACTTAATATTCATAATCTCAAGAGGTCATTTAATGGGCAAACCCACAATTGAAAAACAAGATTCCGTAAAAATGTATAAAATACGAAAAACGTTAGAGGAGCTTTCAGACAAATCTGGTCGAGGGACTGAGCTTATCTCTTTATACATACCACCAAAGAAAGCTTTGCACGAAGTAATTAACGGATTGCGGGAAGAACAAGGGACAGCTGATAACATTAAATCAGATCTTACCAGAACTCATGTTGTTGATGCACTCTCACGTGTTATACAAAGACTAAAGCTTTACAAAAAACCTCCAGACAAAGGCCTAGTGGT
>CAZDTF010000039.1:0-8749 GCA_964508325.1 uncultured Nitrosopumilaceae archaeon
TGTACCTTTATTATCAAACGCTGAAATTGACAAAGTCATTACTTGTTCTGTTTTAATTTTGATTATGTTTTCTTGTACTAGATATTGTATTCCTTTGACAAAATCATTGTCAGATATTGTACCGTTTGCCCACCAACCAGCATTGTTTTTAATCCAAATTGGGATTTGTTGCAAAGAACTAGACGCTGTTTGAGTTTGAGGTATTTTCATTATACCAGAATTTATCAAATATTGAATTCCTTTGACAAAATCATCATCAGATATTTGCCCTTCTGACCACCATTTTGCATTGTTTTTTATCCATGAAGGTATTTGCATCTCATCAGCTAAAGATTTGTTTAAAAATAGTACTACAACAATTATTGTAAACAACAGCAGAATACTAAAAATTCGTTTATATTCCATAAAATGAATTACATCAAGTTTTAGATAAATTAGATCAGGATTGTACCAAAGTTAGTTGGCCTGCTCCGCTTAATGACCAGATTCCATTTACTTGGCTTTCAGGACTTTGTATTGTTACCGAAATTGGTGCCAAACCATAATTTCCTTCAAGAGGAGAAGAAGTTTGTACCAAAATTCTCATGGTACTTGGGTTTCCTATATTGTCTGTTACAATTGCAATAACAGTCATTGAATCTTTAGCACCCTCTGAACTATAGGTCACCCGTGCCTTTCCAAATGCCAAATCATATGAAGTACTGCCAATTTCAATATGGCCACCAATGACCTTTAATTTGATGACGCTGTCACTAGTAATCATGTTTTGCAAGAATATCTGGCCTGAGATATTAGATGCGTTGACACTATTTTTAGAAACTGCGGAACCTGTAAATGAAATCTCATAAGAGTTTATCACAGAATCTCCACCCATAGTTGGTCCATAATACTGTCCTGTCTGAAGGTCAGATAGTATTGACTGCAATGGTTTTTGCAACTGGTCCATGTTTTGTTGTAATTGCTGTATGATTTGTCCAGCGTTTTGCATTGCAGTTTTTTCATCCTCATTTGCGGTTCCGTTAGGATAGTTTCCTGATTGATTCCCTGAGGTGGAATTTGTATCATTCTCTTGCAGAAGGGATGCTGTAAGATTTTCCGCTGGAGGAGTAAGGTCACCCTCCGGAATTGGCCCGGTTCCATTATCTCCTGGGAAAAGAATCGTGGAGTTATCTTCTGGAATTGGCCCCATGTATTGATTAGATGCGTTATCTGAATTCACATCGGTTGACTGGGCAAATGCATCACCAAGTGGCGTATAATTCAAACTTGTAATGGCGTATCCAGTCTGTATTTCGTGAGGATCAAACCAAATACCGGTAAAACCTAAAATTAGAATTAACATTAGAGTCACGCCTTTTACCGATCTAAACCCCATACAGTATTGCCCTAATACCTACGGTAATTAAAATTTGCGTAGCCTTGATAAGTGAACATGGTTCCGGAAGGCATTATATTGTCTAAATCAAAGGAATGCTATGAAGATGAGATTCAATGCAAGCCCAAGTGTATTGAAGTCAAAAACGCGATTAGCTGGAATTACTGTTAAACCGCTAGCAGGCTTTGCAGTCATTATACTAGTACTAGGAATTGCAAGTAATGTACTAGCAAATACAGCATTTGCACAAACCTCCAATGTGACTAGCACAAACATTTCTGGCAGATCCAGTACTGGTAGTACCGCTCAAGATAAGCAAACTTTGAAAGATGCAGCAATTGATTATAAGGCAACAATAAGCAAGGCAAAACAATCCTACAAAGAAACTATTAGCAAGATAAAACAGTCTTACAAAACTACAATTGAAAAGATAAGATCTAACTTGTTGGCAGCATTAAAAAGTGCAAAAGAAACTAGTAAGACTGTGACATCAAAACAAACCACCTTGCAGGATGTAAAGAAGACAAAACAAGATGCATTGAAAGCTGTAAAGGAGGCAAAGAAGGACTACGTTGCAGCTGTAAAAACAGCACAAGCAGACTGGCTTAAATCTGTGCAAGATGCAAAGGAAAAGTACATAAAAATTAAAAATTCTGTCTTACACGGATAGTAAAAGTTTTCACGCTAGACTGATAGGTTAACGACTTTTTCATTCTTTTCCTTAAAGTTAGATTATTTTTTCAAATGTTATTGTTTATTAAATTTTCACTATTCTGTTACCTTTGTTAGTTAATATTTCTACTTGACATATTACGATTCTGCAGTTTCAATTTTTCTACAGATAGACATTTGAAAAATCGTAATAGATTTGCCCAAAAACATATACAATCTACCTGAAAAAATATAGATGAGATTTGGAGTGCTCCACAGTTGGGGATTGCAAAAACCTGTCATGACTGTGAGGTGCTAGGATGTGTGTTGTATTCTTCTCAGCCAGTCACACCGTTTGCTCAAAATTACATGAGGGCATTTCAAAGATGATTAACCAACAAAAACTGGAACTAGTTGAACAATAATAACTCAATTTAGGTCAAAAGAGAATTTTTTGCAATAATCAAATCCACTTTATAATGAAGGCTTAAACGTGAATTGATATTTAATTTCCACGGAAGAAATGTCGGTTTTTTTGTTTTTGAATCTAAGTTGAATCCTCTTTTCTGAATCTCAGATCTAATGGATTGAGGATCAACTTTTTGTTTTACCGAATTTGGTCCTCGTTCAAGGTCATACGGGTCAGACATCAAAATCATATCACTTGCCTGACTTGAAATGACATTCAAAAAATCAAGAGGCTCAACAAGTTCTAGTAGGTTTAATCCAACAACTAGGCCAAATTTATTTTCCCCAAATGGATGATTTAATGAATTGGCAACAAAGAAATCAAGATTTGTAAAATGATTATGTTTTGCTTTTTCAATTGCAAAAAATGATTGATCAATTCCAAACACGGTTTTGTGTTTTTTTGCTAAATATTTTGTAACATGACCTAATGAACAACCATGTTCTAACACCAAATCAAATTTATGCAGTTTCTTTAGCGAGTTTTTTATCTGAGAATAAAATTTTGACTTGGTACTATTTTTGTAGGTTATAACCCATCGCTTTTCTATTGGAGTTACATCTGAAAATGGCTTTATTATTTTTTCAAGTGATTTTTTTACAAATGATTTCATCTTGATAGTTTTTGCTATAGTCATCAAATACCCTCCCAATTGAGCACGATTAGAAAGATAAGAGGTTAAATTTGATTGCATGATTGGGATTTTTGAAATTATTACATATCTATTCTTACAGCCATGGCAATCAAGAAATCCCTCTTCAATTTCATTTGATTGTTCAAGTATTTCAATTTCCAGAGTATTATTACAGTTGACACATCGTAGATATTCCAAGCTAAATTGGTGCATTTCTGATAAAAAGTAGCAAATTTACTTGGATTAAATCTCTAACGAGATCATTTTTGGGGCATTAGGCATAAAATATGAAATTATTCTAGTCGAGTTTGCCTTTATGAAAGATAGTCGACCCTACCAACAGAATTACTGACGCTGAAATGATAGCACACTCCTACTTTCTTAGAATTACGCATTATTTTTTAATCATCAAATTCTAACATCAGCATGTTATCATCACAAGATACAGCAAGAAAAGCTATTGCATTACATAAGAAACTAAAAGGCAAGATTTTATTTGGAAATAAAACCCATCGATTAAAACTAAAAGAATTGCAGTTGATTTACACACCTGGAGTTGCTGCTGTAAGTGAATCTATTTTTGACCATCCAGACCAGAAATATACCCTTACATCAAAACGAAATAACGTTGCCATAGTAACTGACGGTACAAGAATTCTTGGATTGGGAAACATTGGTCCTTATGCAGCTCTTCCAGTAATGGAAGGAAAATCAGTCTTGTACAGACAGTTTGGTAGTATTACTGCTTTTCCGTTGTGTCTTAATACTACAGATAAAGAACAGATCATTAAAACAATATTAGCAGTGGAACCTGCTTTTGGCGCAATAAACCTAGAGGACATTGAATCTCCCAAAGTCATGGAGATTTCAGAAGAGCTCGAGAAAAAAATTTCCATCCCCATATTTCATGACGATAGACACGGAACGTCAGTAGTTGCTTTGGCTGCACTGCTAAACTCATTGAAACTAGTCAAAAAACAAATCTCATCAATCAAAGTGGTAGTAGCAGGCGCAGGCTCTGCAGGCTATGGCATTACAAACCTACTCAAATTTGCAGGATGTAAAAACATCATTGTAGTGGATTCAGTAGGTGCAATCTACAAGGGTAGAAACAAAAACATGAACAAATACAAAAAAATTATTGCTAGATTAACTAATTTCAAAAAAGAGAAAGGTCCGCTTTTAGAGATTATAAAAAACGCTGATGTATTCATAGGCGTGTCAGGAGTCAAGAACATGCTAACATCAGGTATGATCAAAAGCATGAATGAGGAGCCAATAATTTTTGCTCTTACAAATCCAGAGCCTGAGGTTGAACCTTTGGTTGCAAAAAAAGCTGGTGCAAAAATTATTGCCACTGGAAGCTACAGGTTTCACAATAGGGTAAACAATGCTCTTGTATTTCCTTACTTGATGAGATCTATCTTAGATCAAAGAATTCATAAAATTAGTCTTGATATGCTTCTGGCTACAGCTTGTGCAATAGCAAACACCATTACCAAAAAAGAGTTACATTACAACCACATTATTCCGGATGTAGGAGATAAAAGACTACAAAAAAACATAACTTCAGCACTAAAAAAATTCTATAAAAAATAACTAGTAAAAAGTAGTCATTCTACGTGGTGATGGTGAACTAATTGATCATAAAATCTGATGGATTTTATGTTAACAAACTCTAGCATGCCATACCTTGACAATTCCCTGCCAAACCCGCTGTGCTTTACGCCGCCAAAAGGAATCCGTGGGTCTGAAATTACCACGTTGTTGACAGTCACTATGCCAGATTCTACCATTCTTGATAGTTTTTCCGCTTTTACAAGATCTTGTGTCCATATGCTTGCCCCAAGACCAAATTGAGAATCATTTGCAATTTTTATTGCCTCCATCTCACTATTTACTACAGTAACTGGTGCAACAGGGCCAAACGTTTCTTCCTGGGCCATACGCATTTTTGGAGAAATCTTGGTAAGAATGGTAGGACTGTAAAAATAACCTTTATTTTGAATTCGCTTTCCACCTGTTAATACTTCTGCGCCGTTTTTGACAGCGTCTGCAACCAGTTCTTCTATTTTATTTAGGCCATCAATGTTTACCAGTGGACCAATGTCAGTGTCTTCTAGAGTAGGATCACCTACACGAAGTTTTTCTGCATTTTGAACAAATTTTTCTATAAACTCTTTTGCGATATTTTTTGTTACCAAGAATCGTTTTGATGCAATACAGCTCTGACCGCAATTAATAAAACGTCCTTTGACAGCTCCATTTGCCGCCTTTTCTACATCGGCATCATCACATACTATGAAAGGATCACTTCCACCTAGCTCAAGAACACATTTTTTCAGCTGCGAGGTTGCTCTCTGGGCCACTTTTGATCCTACTGAAGTGCTTCCAGTAAATGTTACTGCGTTGATATCAGAATCAATCATTGGTTCCACAATACTTGAATCACCAACCAGAGTCTGAAACACACCATCAGGAAATCCCACTTTTCTAAAAGTATGTTCTATTTCTATACCACATTGCATTGTTGCGCTAGCAGGTTTGAGAACTATTGTATTTCCTGCCATCAAAGATGGTGCTGCAAATCGTAGTGCTTGCCAATAAGGAAAGTTCCACGGCATTATACTTCCTACCACTCCAATTGGTTCAAATGATAAAAAGCTCTTTCTTGCATCAGTATTGACAATTTCTGGGTTCAAGAAAATATCTCCATTGTCACCATAAAATTCCATTGCCCATGCACACTTTTCTACTTCAGAAAGCGCTTCCTTGATTGGCTTTCCCATTTCTTTGGTTGCTACACGAGCAAGATCAGTTTTGTTCTTTCTTAATTCATCTGCAAGAGTATGTACAAAAGCAGCCCTTTTTTTGATATCTTTCCTCCATTCACTAAACGCAGATCTTGATTTTTTTACAGATTCACTAATTTTTTCCTTACTTATGATTTCGTATTCTGCAACAACTTCCTCAGTAGCAGGGTTAATTGTTTTTACTGTCATGACAAAACCAAGTTCATTATTGTATTAGAATGTTACATTGATTTGTAATCTAATACAAATTTGAACTAATTCGATACTTTAAATATTTTCCAACAGTATTGCTATCAATGCAAAAGTTATCAACACATGATGATAAAAATTTGGGTTTTGAAACCGTGCTTGTGCTACAAGGCGGTGGCTCACTTGGAGCATATGAGGCTGGAGTTTACAAAACATTTGATAAACATGGAATAAAGTTTGATGTAGTAGCTGGTACTTCCATGGGCGGCATTAATGCTGCAATAATAGCTGGATCTAAGAATGGCGAACCTGTAAAAAGTCTTGAAGATTTTTGGCTTAATCTGTCAGAAACTACCTCATCATTTCTACCACAAGACAAACGCGCACAATTATCGTCGATGTATGTTTCCATGTGGGGAACCCCCAACGCATTCCAGCCCATATGGTTTATGCCAAATCTGTTCAATTTTCTGTACTACAATAGACCCTACTTTTACGACGTTGAACCATTAAAAAAAACAATAGAAGATTATGTTGATTTTGATAAATTAAAAAATCCTGATAGACCGAGACTCATCATTACATCTACTGACATACAAAACGGAAAGCCTTCTATATTTGACAGTAAATATGACAAAATTAATGCGACACATGTTGTTGCAGGTTGCGGTTATCCTTTCTATGGAATAGCGTGGACTGAAATAAGTGGCAAATATCTATGGGATGGATCCTTGTTGAGCAACACACCATTAGCTGAAGTGATAAATGCATCACCTATATGCGATAAAAAGGTATACGTGGTTGATCTGTTTCCACATGCGCAGGAAAGCCTACCAAAAAACATGATGGAATCGTGGCACAGAGCAAGAGACATCATGGATTCAGACAAGACAGAACATTCAGTTAGAATGTCAAAAATTATTTCAAGATATCTTTCTTTGATAAAAAATATGCATGACTTTATAGAATCTTCGAATCTTGATGAAAAAGCAAAAAAGGAGTTTGAAAAAATAGAATCAGAATATAATAAATTGGCGTGTCAACGCGGTGCAATAATAAGAGAGATAATTCGTGTAAAGCGACAAGAAGGAGAGTCTCACTTTCTCTTTGAGAATGCAGATTTTTCGTTTGCAACTATAAAACAATTAATCAGCGATGGAGAGAGAGATGCAGAAAAAATACTTTCTACTAAATCATAAAACTAAAAATGGTTTATTGTAAACCAATTATTTTCATTATCTTATTTGCCAATTTATCAATGTCTACAGTAGGTTCTGCTGAAACCAACAAGACGTTTGAATTTATTGGAAAACTCATCACCACCGTCTTTGTTCTACGTGAGGCAGCGTATTTGACCGGACCAAGACTGTAATCAAAGTCTTTTCTCATTGAGACGCGTAGGGCAAGCTCCATGTACATTTTTTGTCGCTCCGCTTCATCTTCAATAGGTGAAATTCCTTCCTTAAAACCGCCTGCAACGAGTCTACCCAGGGAGTTGATAAAGCCGGCAAATCTAATTTCCTCTTCTTGTAAAAGTCGGTTACATTTTTGATCGAATATCAAATATTCCTCTGGTTTTTCTTTTTGTGTGCTCAACCCCATTGATACTCCATTATAACATAAAAAGTATCCTCACAAATAATCCGTTGTTAGACTAAAATAATACGTTTTGAATTTACAGATATGATAACTGTAGATTGTAAAGAGATAGAGCCAATAAAATCATCACTTGCAGTTTATGTTTCTGATCAGATAGGTGCTATTCCTGCGCTCAAATCCCATGAATTTGTGTTAGCGCCAATTATTGAGGAAGAAAAAATAGACGAAAGTGAGGTTATTAAATTAATAAAAAATTTCTTGGATTCTATTGGTGAGGAAAAAAACTTTGCAGTAATACATAACAATAAAAAAATTTCAATAGTGTCAATAAATGGAAAAGTTCTGAGATCTCCGGATCCTACGTCCACAGACCAGTTTTTCTCATGTACACATTGTGGTTTCATAACAAGTTATGAATCAGTTCATAAAAATCATGAAAAAATTCACTATATAGTCTAGCGAACATTACAGAAAGAACAAAGTATTTCTACATAAATTTATTTCATGAATATAATCATTGTGAAAACCTAATCATATTCAAAATAGAATAACACTAATTACCAGATGTTTTGCTTGTAACAATTATGAAAAATGAGAAACAGATTATTGCAGGCGGGATCGCAGCGGCCATCATTGTAATGGCAGTGGCAGTATTCCCATTTTGGAATTTAATTCCAAACAAGGTTACAGAGGCAGTAAAAGTCGTATCAGTAGATCAAACAGGCTGTACTGCAGAAACACATGACGGATTTGACGTCAAAATTGGTCCTTGTAATGCAAAAGTCGGAGACACCATTACCGCGGTGGACGGCAAAGACGTAAAGAACGGCGATGAACTTGTCGCCGATATTGCCGGCCGCAAACCGGATTCGAAGGCCAAACTTTCATTTGTCCGCAACGGCAAAAAGCAGGAAACGACGGTCACGATTGCCGACCGGCAGCAAGTGTTCACCGCACGCCTTTGGGAAGAAGAAGAGGGGAATGAACCTCGCGGGGCCGCCCGTCCGGAGCACGGTCCC
>CAZDTF010000040.1:0-8644 GCA_964508325.1 uncultured Nitrosopumilaceae archaeon
ACAACCAATTTCAGTTTCCGAAGTTAAAGAGATTATGGAAAAATCTGATCCAGAATCTATGGATCAAATACAAAGATGGACATTTGACTATGTGTCAAAGTTTGCAAAAATTGAAGGAAAGACTGCAAAAAAACTCAAGCAACAACTTGTTAAAGAATGTGGAATCACAGAAGAGGAAGCAGTAGAAATTGTAAACAACCTTCCAACCACAGAGGCTGAACTACGTGCATTTACCTTTGGCTGGAAAAAACTGATCTTAGCAGAAACGCTAGAAAAAATGTTAAAAATTATCAAGGAGAACGTGTAATTCCACAAAGGAGTAGATGTTCTTGGAGAGAACTCAACCTAGAAAGTACGAAGAGTACGCATACGTTTTAGATTTTGTAGTGAGAGGCAAATCCACAACGGTTAGAGGCCGAGATGGAATCATAGTCACAGCATTAGGAGAAGAACGACTAACAATCTTGGAATTACTAGCATTGCCAAATTCTACATTTGAAATTGGAGAGAGAGTATACATTGGGAAAGAAGGAAGAACAAAAATTTTATCAGTTTTGGGCAGGTTAGAATACACTGAGATTTCATCAGCAGCGCAAAGCGAGCTTTCAGGTGTAGTAGAAAAAATTGTTTCACAAAACGAACAACGATTTGTGGATTATCTAAATAACGCACAACCGCTAACTCCAAGAATTCATGCGTTAGAATTAATCCCGGGAATAGGAAAGACATACATGAAATCTATGCTTGAGGAAAGAGAGAAGAAAAAGTTTACAGATTTTAAAGACATTCAAGACCGAGTGGGACTAAAAGAACCAATAAAACAAATTGCAAAGAGAATACTTGAGGAAATAACTGGCGAGACCAGAATGAATCTCTTTGTTAGACGATGAAAAAGCGACATTCACTTGGACAACACTTTTTAATTTCAGAATCAACCGCTAAATCTATAGTTGGTTTTGCCGAAATAACAAAAAAGGATACAGTTCTTGAAATTGGTACAGGTAGGGGAATTCTTATTCCTTACTTGTGTGAGGTAGCAAAACAAGTGATATCAGTAGAAAAAGACAAAGAGTTGTACTCTCAGGCACTAGAAAAATTCTCAAATTTTTCAAATCTAACCCTAAAGCAAGGAGATGGTTTTAAGATGGATCTCGATTTTACAATTTTTGTCTCAAATCTCCCATATTCTGAAAGCAGAAACGCTATCGAATGGCTTGCTCAAAAGAAATTCTCTCACGGAATTATAATGGTCCAGAGAGAATTTGCTGAAAAACTCTCTGCAAAACCGGGTAACAAAAACCATAAGGCAATTACAGTAATTGCAAACGGTTGTGGAGATTTCAAACATTTGATGGATGTTAAAAGATCAGTTTTTTCTCCTTCACCAAACGTAGATTCTGTTATTTTAAAATTGACCAAAAGACATCAGATACCAAAGGACATCATAAAACTGGTGAACAAGCTTTTTTCATACAGAAGAAAGACACTTCATAATGTTGCCAAACAATTTGGGATTTTGCTGAATTCAAATAAACGATTTGAAGATTTGACAAACGGTGAAATAATTAATCTTGCAAAACAAATCAATAAAAACTGATTATTATTTACCTGCTGAAGACACAATATTTTTTGCTAATTATCTACAAAATGAAAAAGGAAAATATGCTCTAGACATAGGCACTGGTTCTGGGTATCTTGCAAACGTTTTGTTGACAAACTTTGAGGTTGTAGTAGCAACTGACATCAACTTTGAGGCAACAAAGAAAGCCCATGGTATAATAGAAAATTGTATTTGTTGTAAATCCGCAGATCCACTTGTTATAAAATTTGATCTTGTTATCTGTAACCTTCCATACTTGCCTTCTGAAGAAATTATTGATCAAAGTATTGATGGTCTAGATCAGGGAGTGTTAGTTCCGCTTCAAATAATAAAATCAGCCAAAAATGTTATAAAAAAAGGAAGTAAAATGTTGTTTATTACATCCTCCCTTGCAAATTATAAAAAATTACTAGAGGAAACTGAATCGCTTGGATTTTACGCTAAAATCATTGCAACAAAGAAAATGTTTTTTGAAGAATTAATTCTAGTTCAAGCAGTTCTAAACTGAAGACAACTATTCTTCACTCAGTGGTATGGTTTTAATGAGACTTTACATAGATTATGATTATGAAAGCTACTTTTGGCGCAGGCTGTTTCTGGCATGTTGAAGCATTATTTCGTAAAGTGAAAGGAGTCAAATCTACAACAGTGGGATATCTTGGTGGTACTCTCAACGATCCAACATATGAGGATGTATGTTCGGGACATACTGGACATGCCGAAGTTGTCCAAGTTGAATATGATCCTTCTATGGTCACATATGATGAACTCCTAACGGTATTTTGGAATAATCATGATCCAACCACATTGAACCGACAAGGTCCGGATGTAGGCAATCAATACAGATCTGCAATATTTTTTTACAATCCAGAACAAGAGGCTGCTGCAAAGATGTCAAAGGAAAAATTACAAAACTCTGAGAAATTTAAGAACAAAAAAATTGTCACGGAGATCGTGCCAAGTTCTCAATTTTACAAAGCAGAAGATTATCACCAACAATATTTCGAAAAATGTGGCTTGCATTAACCACTTATTCTTGAAATCAATTTTACAAATGAATTTGGCTGTTACATAATTATTTTCGAAGCTTTTGTTTTGCAATTTCTGCTATGGCATTTGCCATTTTAGATGTAGAGGTACTTCCACCGATATCATACGTAACATACTTTCCCTCATTTATCACATGCTCTGTAGCTGCAAATATTGCATCTCTTATTTGAGATTCTCCGAGGTATTCAACCATCCAAGCCCCTGACAAAATTGCCGCAGTAGGATTTACTTTGTCCAAACCTGTATATTTTGGTGAACTTCCATGAGCCGGTTCAAACATGGCATAAGAATCACCAATATTAGCTGAATACACATTACCAATAGAACCAATATTTCCAGAAGCACATTCTGATATTATATCCATAAACAGGTTTGTACTCAATAATACAGAATTGTTGAATCTCTCTGGATTTTTGACTAGTTGCTGTGTCATATTGTCGATATAGTATTCTTCTACGTCAATTCCGGGATTGTCTGGGATCGCTTTTTCAACTTCAGACCAGAAAATGCCATCAGTTTCTTTGAGTATATTTCGCTTTGTAATTGCAAAAATCTTTTTCAAACTATATTTCTTGGCCCATGCAAACGATGATCTAACAATTCTTTGACATCCTTTGCGTGTAGTTTTTCTAATCGCTATTGCGGCATCATCTGAAATCTTAAACTCAATTCCAGCATAGAGACCTTCTGTGGCTTCTCGAAAACAGACAAAATCAAGCTTTTTGTTTGGCGATAGTCTGTCATACGTCTTAATCGGTCTTATGTTGCTATAAAGCTCAAATTTCTGTCTAATTGTTACTGCAACACTTCGCGGTGCGTTTGGGCGAGGAATTGTAGTTGTTGGTCCTTTGTAACAAGCATCACTTTCCTCTAGCAATTTCATGGTGGAATCAGGAATGTATGTGGCACCACCATGTTTCTCCCATTGTTCTGAACCGGCTTCACACAAGATCATTTCTGTTTGAGAATTACAGGATCTTAGTACATGCAACATTGCATTAACAAGCTCTGGGCCTGTGCCATCTCCTTTAATTATCGCTGCTTTTTTACCCAAAACATTCCAAGGTGGACGAACCAGTATATTTAACTCTAACTAAGAAATTTTCATTACAGTAGATGATAAATTAATTTTAAAAAAGCCAATACTTAAACAATGATTTGACAT
Source organism: uncultured Nitrosopumilaceae archaeon (assembly GCA_964508325.1). Taxonomy (GTDB): domain Archaea; phylum Thermoproteota; class Nitrososphaeria; order Nitrososphaerales; family Nitrosopumilaceae; genus TA-20. The sequence goes on from CAZDTF010000040.1 coordinate 3,816, forward strand.
TGGTAAATGCCATATGAAAATAGTACAAATTTCAGACATTCATGTTGGATCTCAATTTAGAGAGGAAATATTTGATATGGTCGTAGACGAGGTAAATGATTTGGATCCCTCTGCTATACTTGTAACTGGCGACCTTACCAACGAAGGACTTATGACAGAATACGAAAAATGCAAAGCAAAATTCTCAAAGTTTGATGCAGAAAAAATTATTGCAATTAGCGGTAACCACGACTATAGAAACACAGGTTATCTATTGTTCAAAAAGTTCTTTCCTTTTGAGGCTGTAAATGAACTTGATGATAATACTGTCCTAATAACTTTGGGCACGGCAAGGCCAGATAGGGATGAGGGAGAGGTAGGATACAGACAAAATTTGTGGCTTGAACGCACCTTGAAAAAATATGAAAAGAGGATCAAAATTGTTGCAATGCATCATCATCTTGTCGGAGTACCTGATACAGGAACTGATAGAGTTACAGTAATTGATGCTGGCGATGCATTGAGGACTGCACTTTCAGGTAAAGTAGATCTCGTTTTATGTGGTCATAAACACAGGCCTTGGATTTGGAATTTTGGAAATCTCTTGATAGCAAATGCTGGAACTGCTTCATCAGAAAGAATGAGGGGTTTATTTGAGCACACATACAACATCATAACAATTGAGAAAAACAAAATCAAAATTGATTTAAAAATTGTGGGAGGAAAACTAATGCCATTGCAAGATCTTGTTGCACACTACAAACGCTTTGGTGAAGAGTAAGCTAGATTAATTAACAGATCTAATTTCAGCACCTGTATGCGGGGGTCGCCTAGCCTGGTAGGGCGTGGGATTGCTAATCCCATGTCCGTAAGGACCCGTGGGTTCGAATCCCACTCCCCGCGCTTTTTGCGATCAAACGCTTAGACTTAATAATACGATTCCAAGATTCTCAAATGATGGTACGACGAAAAACCGTAAAACCAAAGTCGAGCGGTCCAAGAAACGTTACCACCGGTTTATGCCCAAAATGCGGAACAATTGGCAAAATTTTAATTATAGGCCTAACTGGCAGTGAGAAAGGTAAATGCCAGGCCTGTAATGCTGAATTTGTATTATAGAAAAAACTGACAAATCCCTCAATAAAGTAAACCATAAATTTTTAAGGTCAATTTCTACCTCTAAAATGGGTATGTCAGAGACCGAGGAGTCCATTTATGAACGAGTAGCTAGACTTGAGGACGAGATTGCTACACTGAGAACCGAAATGGACGTAATAAAATCAGTTTTACGCAACAAAATAATTCGGCATGAACATAAAATGATAAAAAAAGGTACTGACGTTGCCTCTATAATTGACTAGCTCTTTCTTTTATGTTTCTTATCAAATCCAAAACATAATCAACATCATCAGCTTCTGGTGCTAGTTCGAGATACCTATTCAATGCACTCAACGCTAGATGATAATTTGACATTCTTGCTTCTAAAACTCCTTTATCCCTTACTTCCTCAGGTGAGTCTGGCTCAATACCAAGTATCATGTCTATACAATGCATTGCCATTACGTAGTTAAATGATTGGGTGTATGAATTTTTTAAATTCTTACTTATTCTAATAAGAATTTGTTCTGGTCCAATCTCATTTAGAAAATCTTGTGAGAATGTTACGGTGCCTCCAAAATTTCTGTCAAGTATTTCCTGCAAATCATCAATAGAAAGTAGCTTGCCCCCGTTGTATGGGTCTAAAATTAATTCTTCAGAATATTTTACAAGAAAATGGCTAGGAAATCCAACAGGGCGCAGATCCAGTTCTATGTGTTTTGCAAGTTCAACATAGATAATAGATAACGTTATGGGAATCCCACTTTTTTTATCAAGTACTGCATTTAGAAGATTGTTTTTTGTATTATAGTAATCGTCATGATCACCACTAAACTCTAAAGTGTCAAACATGTATTCATTTAGCATAGACACCAAATAGGTAGGATTCTTTACTTCAGAAACAGAATTTTTCAGATCTTCTCCTAGCCGATCTAATTTTTGAACATATTCACTTATGTCCAAATTTGGATATTCCAAGGTCTGAGATAATTTTAGACATTTTTCAACCAATGTATATCTGGGATTTTTGACATAAGATAACCATTCTACAACTATTGGATCAAAGTCTTGACTCATATTCTACTTAGATAAATTTCTGGATTTTTCAACTCTCTTGTTGTAGGAGGATTATCAATTAACGTTCTGTAAGCATTTTTGCCAAGTTTTGCAAAAACTGTTGATGTGAAATTCATTCCCATACTCTTTCTTACCTGATATGAAGAAATGTCTGTATTGGCAAAAGTAACTAGATAATCCTGAAATTCTTTATCATCTCTTAAAATATTTTGAACAGCAAATTCTGCCATTCCCTCCATTGTAGAAAATGCTGCATGGTGAATTTGTATTGGTTTGAGCCATCTCTGGTATATGCCAAAGAGTTGAGGCAACATGTCAGAAATTTTAGGATCTATTGTGACTTTGGTGAAAGTCATCACATCAGGCCCAAGTACCCCGACGATAAAGGTGTCAGGATTTAACATGAAAAATAGGTTTGCTCGCCTTGCTATAGGGAACTCTTCAGGTACTTGTGGTAATTGCAGGTATTCAGAAAGTTTGCAGACTGTGGCATCATCTAATGCTAAAATTATCTTTGCAAGTTCTTCATTTATTGAATTAACTTCAATGACCGCCTTTTTGTTTATTTCATGCAAATTGCCTTGGATTGCATGAATTTGTTCCTCAAGTATTGTCATCTTCAATGCTCCAATATACCCAGAATTTACATATTCAAACTTTGATTCATACGGTTCTCCTTGTTTTTGTAAAATTATTTGTGGATAACTAGAAAGCACAAATTTGTTTAAAAATATGGTAGAATCTAGATAATCGCCATACGTTGTCGATATCTTTGAAATGTATGATTTTGCATATGTAGAATACACAAGAAATTTTATTGGTTCGCTTTTCATAAGATGTGCTATTCTGTCACTTTTTTCAAGAGCTATTGCAGTAAAAAGTTCATTAACAAATTCAACAGAATCTTTAGTTGCAAACACTTTTTTTCCCTTTAATTTTTTCAATTCAATTAAATCTAAAAACTCTAATTTTGTTTCTCGCGGAACCGAAATTCCAGTGAACTGTGAAACCTTTTCTGCCATCTTTGGGAAAATAGCCTTTGACAACAATTCGATATCTTCAAACTTGACTGTTGTTGGTAGAGCTTGTACTGCTTTGGAAAGCGATTTTGTAATTTCTTTCTCTTCATTTATTTCAATTGAGATCTGATCTAGCAATGCTAGCGAAAATTCTTCAAATTCTTCCATCTTACTCGTGATAAATATGAACTAATTTAACATTAACTAGGAAACCGTGAAGTATCATTTTGGTCATAAATTAGTTACACTACAGGTTTAGATCTAGCGAGAATATGCCCTTGATGGTCCAATTTTGGACCTCTGAAATTAGGTATATGCTATCTTACAACCATTACAGGGCAACTGGCATGATGCATCACCTTTTGTGAAACGCTACCAATTAGCAATTCTTGAAAAGCAGTCCTACCTCTTGTTCCCATAATAATTAGATCATAACTTTTAGTTTTTGCAAGTTCAATTATGACCTGGGCAGGATCACCTTGCGTAACCATTATTTGTATTGATACGTTATTCTTTGCAGATTGAATTTTATATTCCTCTAGCATTTCTTTAGCTTTGTTTTTGAGATCCTCTATTATCTCAAATGTAGTAGCACTGTCACCTCCTAACTCACATTGTATAACATGAACAAGATCTAGATTCGAATTGCATTTTTGAGCAAGGTAAATTGATTTCTCAAAGGCCTTTTTTGCCGACCCTGAACCGTCCACTGCCACAAGTATGTTTGCGAACACCATAGTGATACGTAGTTGTGGCTAATATTATTGATCATATTTATTTCGATAGTTTTGGTAAGCAGTAAGAGTTCATCGGCTTATTACTTTTAGAAATCTCTCTATAGGTTCTCTTAAATTGCAAACTAGTAGAATAGAATTAATTCCAAGTGGCCTACATTATGACAAGAAGGGCATTCCTCTTTTTTCAGAATTTCTTCCTTTGGTTTTCCTCTAGGAATAAGAATAATTCCATTGAATTTACAATTCGATTTATTACATCTTGCTGGTACTGCTATTTTTTCAAGATCCTGTTTCATATCTCTAACATATAGAAAATTTTGAATTATATAAGATCGGTCTACCAAAAATGGAAATCAAAATATTAGTTTGAAAGACATTCGTAATTTATGTCGTTTGATTAGTTTGTCACAAAAAATACTTGCAACATCTTATCTTTTTAGATTTCAATTTAAATGTAGAAACTGTGGGAGTTTTTGAAAGTCGTGAGACCCAACCCCAGACATTTCATCCTCCCGACTTACTACAGTTTCGATTTATTCTTTTTTTGCTATATCTGCTGAACTATTCATATTACGATTTGTTGGATTCATTATCATTGTTGGGTATTTGGTTTTAGTTCAATAACTAGACGTACCGGGGGTGGGTTTCGAACCCACGACCTCCAGATTATGAGTATTACCCTTTTGTGTGGACTGGCACTCTAGGCCAGGCTGAGCTACCCCGGCACAGATTATGCCTATTTTTATGGTGCAATTAAATCTAGTTGTTACGGCACAGCTGGACTCAAAACATTTTAAATTTATTATAGGAAAAAGGGAAAGACCCTTTTCAGGTCACAATTTTTTATCTTTTTCTTGTTTTTGTTTTTGATTTAGATTTTGCTTTGGCTTTTGCCATGCAAAGTATCTCTTTACATGAG
>CAZDTF010000041.1:0-8504 GCA_964508325.1 uncultured Nitrosopumilaceae archaeon
ATGATGCCTTGATGGTAGTTAAAGATGTAATAGAAAAACCAGCAATTGTTGCAGGCGGAGGTGCCCCTGAAGAATTCCTTGCTTCCAGTCTTAAGGACTGGGCTGATCGTTTTGAGGGAAGAGAACAACTTGCAATCAAAAAATATGCAGAAGCTCTGGAAATCATTCCTCTTACAATTGCAGAAAATGCTGGAATGGACCCAATAAACACAATGATTACGCTTAGGGCAAAACAATCTCAAGGAAAGAAATGGACAGGAATAGATGCAAGAAACACACGCATTGCAGATATGTTTGTACTTGATATCATAGAACCAGTAGCTGTAAAGGAGCAGATAATTAAATCTGCAACGGAGGCAGCTTGTATGATTTTAAGAATTGATGATGTGATAGCATCCTCTGGCGCCAAAGGTGGCGGTGGAGGACATGGTCATCCTCCGATGGGCTAAAATCCTCTCATGTTAGAGCAGCTGCAAGATCTTAATTTTGTTGGCTCAGTTGTTGTTTTAAATGATTTTTTTCTAGATCGCATAGTAAAGATAGATAATATTACAAAACTACTTGATCTTATTTCACAAAAAAAATTTCTTGGAGGAAGTATTAGAGGCATTCCTCAGGTAGATTTGAAGGGAGGTAATGCTACAAATGTTGCATTTGCACTTGCAAAGCTTGGCGCTCCAGTCTCATTGATTACTGTAGCAAATAAGATAGGCATACAAATTCTTCAAGATGCATTCTCTGAATTTCCAAAATCATCTTTGTATGTCATAGATGGAAAACCAGGTATGACAACATCATTTGAATTTACCAACAATACAAGTGTTGTTAACATAATGTTGTCTGATTTAGGAGACAATGAAAATTTTGGACCTGAAAAGCTTGGCTCAAAAGAACAGAATGTAGTGAAGAATGCTGATGCAATCATAGTAACAAACTGGGCAAGTAATGGAAAAGGTACGGAGCTTTCAAAATTTGCCTTTGAAAAATCACCAAAATCTCTACATTTTTTAGATCCTGCAGATATTGAGACCAGAAAAAATGAATTCAAAGTTGCAATATCTGAACTTGCCTCAAATCTTGATTCTTTATCTCTTAATGAAAACGAATGCAATTTACTGTTGAAACAATTCGAACTAGGAAATATAACTGAAGGAAATGAAACTAAACAACTCATTTCTAATCTTTCAGAAAAAATATCAGCCCCAATTGATTTACATACTTCTTTTGGAGCTTTTTGGTCAAATGGCAAAGAGACAGAATTTGTAAAATCATTTCCTACGGATGTAAAGTTTGTTACTGGCGCAGGTGATGTTTGGGATGCTGCAAATATTTTGGGCTATCTTGCTAATATTGAACCAAAAAAAAGGTTACTTTTTGCAAATGCAGCTGCATCATTATATGTTGGTAATTCAAATGCAATTCCGCCAACAATGCAAGAAGTATTTTCATTAGTTATTGAGGCTCAATAGTTGCCGGCGGTTTGCTTGAAATAACATAGCTTACCCAAACGGCATCTTCAACCTCGTTAGTAATTCTATTGCTTATTTTCTCTAGGATGTTAGCAGGAAGTCTTGTCCAATCTGCAGTCATTCCATCTATGGAATCTACTACTCTTACAGTCACAATATGACCATATTTTCGCTCATCCCCTACCACCCCTACTGCTTTGTCATCTCCTACCGCTGCGTAAGCTTGCCAGACTCTATCATTCAAATTTGCTAAGACAAGTTCGTCTTCAACAATCTTACTTGCAAGCTTACAAATTCGTAGTTTCTTTTCTGTAACCTCTCCAATTATTCTGACTGCAAGACCTGGTCCTGGAAATGGATGGCGGTTTAACAGTTCATAAGGTACGCCAAGAGCCTTTGCAACCTTTCTTACTTCGTCTTTATAGAGAAAACGTAGTGGTTCCAATACTTGCATGTTAAGCCATGAAGGTAGACCGCCAACATTATGGTGTGTTTTTATCACTGCTGCAGGTCCTTTTGAAACACCACTTTCGATTACATCTGGATAAAGTGTTCCTTGAGCAAGCCATTTGAAAGGTCCATTTTTTTCAGCAAACTCTGTAAATATCTGAACAAATTCCTCACCAACGATTTTTCTTTTTTGTTCAGGATCCGTTACTCCTTTTAATCTTGTAAGAAATCTCTCTTTTGCATCTATGCGTGTAAAGTTCACTGCAAAATTATTTTTGAACATATTTTCTACCTCACGCTCTTCATTTAATCTTAAGAGGCCATTATCCACAAATACGCATTTGAGTCTATTTCCTATTGCTTTCTGAATCAATAGTGCTGCTACTGTCGAGTCGACTCCTCCACTTATGCCACATAGTACATTGCCATCTATTTTTGAAATTTCACCTACTGTTGCTTCAATGAAATTTTCTGTTGTCCAATCTTGTTTTGCTCTACATATGTTTAATACAAAATTCTTAAGAATTTCTGTGCCCTTTTCTGTATGAACTACTTCTGGATGGAACTGTATTCCGTAAATTAGCTTTTGTTTGTTTGCAATAGCAGCTGCATGAGAGCTCTCTGTATGGCCTATTATGTCAAAACCATCAGGAATTTTTTCTGCAGCATCTCCATGACTCATCCACGCTCTTATTGATTTACCCATACCTGATAACAAATCAGAATCATTGTCTACAGTAAGAGAGGAGGAGCCATATTCCTTATTTGCGCGCTTAACTTTACCTCCAAAATTATTTACAATCAATTGGTGACCATAACATATCCCTAAAACGGGAAGACCAATACCAAATATTCCTGTGTTTGGTTTTGGTGAATCAGTATTGTAAACACTTGCTGGACCGCCAGAGAAGATTATTCCTTTTGGACTCATTTGTTTTATCTCTTCAAGCGAGATATCAAATGGTACAAGTTCTGCATATACAGAAAACTCTCGAATCCTTCTACAAATTAGGTGACTATATTGTGATCCAAAATCTAAAACAGCTATCTTATCCATAACTTCACTTTTTTGAATTCTCAATCATACGGGAAAATGACCATGATGCTGTGTTTATAATTTCATTTACTCTTTCTCTTTCACGATAGTTTTTGATTAGAATCTCTCTGATTTTAGTGCCGTCTTTATTTATTATACAATTTATTACTGCGTCTTCCGATATCTTTCCATTTTGGGCATCCAAATTATCCTTGCTTTCCATTCCACCTATTATTCTGCCCAGGAAAAATGATTTGAATGGTTGAGTTTCCACATCTAACGTTATATCATCAGATGGAATGATTACGACCTCATATGGAGTAACATGTGCGTTTGCAATAATCTTATTATCCTCATTTCTTTTGATGGGAATCAAAGTTACTTTGTCTTGTTCTGTAGGAATTTTTCCCTCGTTTTTTATTACCAAAGAAGATGCCTTATTGAAGCTTGATTGTTTTATAACCGAATCTAAAATAGTAAGATTTTTTTCTAATTTTTCAATATCTTTTTGATGTTTTTCAATTTCCTCAGAAATCCATTCTTTTAACTCTAAAATTTCTTTAATCTGTTCTTCTGAATAACCCATGTTTTTTTTAGTAGTACATGGATAATAAATATTAAAATGTATTAGATGGAGAGTATCATCTTAAGATCCGCATATCTTATCTTTTTAAAACCCTTTATTGGCTTTGAAGTTGTGCATAATTCTGTTATATTATTTAAAGCAAGCCATTCCAAAAGCTCTTTTCCCCATCGAAGTTTTTTTATTTTTGTAGTCCTATCACTAATTTTCTTTTTAGAATATTTTCCTATTTTGATTCCAAAATCCATTCCAAACAAGATAATTTTTTTTGCACCAAAGTATTTAGCTAAGAAAACACATCTATCTCCATCCGTAAATCCGCCAAAATTATGAATATTTCTAAATGGTTTTCCTTCCGTAGTTCCTATACAGTACTTAAAGTCTGATGCCAAGTGTAATTTATCCATGTTATCTCCATGTGCATGCACTATCATGATTGCATTCCTCATACTGGCTTTTTTTAGAAATTTTTGATCACTATCAAGATCTGTAACCACAATATCAGGGTTGATCTTATTTTCAACTAGTGCTTTAGTCGCACCATCAGCAACTATCTTTGTTATATTTTTATATTTTTTTAATAGTGGTATTGATTGAGTAAGAGAAGGGCCAGCTCCAATAACAAAAACAGTCTGATTTTTTATCATTTCCTCTAATGTTTTTAATGGAAATTTAGTTTTTAAAATAGAATTTAGAATTTTAGCAGATGCTGCATCCTTTCTTTTGCTATAATGAAATGCTCTCAGGATTTCATTATATTTTTTCTCCCACCCCTTTAGTTTCATGTAAATCTAAATGTACAAGGGGTAAATCATAAACCATGTGAATAGACTAGGTCCAATTTCTGTAGGAGGTTCAAATCCGATACGAATAATGGGAATAATTAACACTAGTCCTGAATCATTTTTTAAAGAATCTGTTATTACAGATTCAAAAAAGTTAGATCAAAAAATTAAAGAAATGGAAGATGAAGGAGCAAATTTTGTGGACGTGGGTGGTATGTCTACCGCACCATATTTGAATACTTTAATTTCTGAAAAAACTGAAATAGAAAGAATAACTCGAGCAGTTAAAATAATTCAAAAAGTATCTAATCTACCGATTTCTGTTGATACCTGTAGAGCAAAGGTTGCAAAGGCTGCATTAGAATTCGGTGTGGATATTATAAATGATATTTCTGGGCTTAAATACGATGAAGAGATGAAAAAGGTTGTAGGTAAATTTGATCCTTCTCTTATCTTATGTGCATATAGTAAAAATGTAGTAACAGGAAACCAACTCCAACAGGTAAAACATCTAATACATGAAAGCCTTACAATTGCAAAATCTGCAAATATCTCAATAAACAAAATCGTCATCGATCCAGCAATTGGATTTTTTAGAAAATCAGGAAAGAACAATTTCTTTACAAAAATAAATTCAGATTGGGTAAAAAGAGATGTGTTGATTCTAAATAACTTGAGGTTAATCAAACAGAAAAACCCAATACTTGTTTCTGTTTCACGAAAATCATTTATTGGAAGTTTATTAAAAATAAACAATCCAGATCAAAGACTCTATGGTTCTCTTGCTGCTGAAGTGATAGCAGTTCTTAACGGAGCCGATATTATAAGAACTCATAATGTAAGGGCAACTCGAGAGGCAATTCAAATTACACAAAAACTATCTTCTCATTTCAGGAAAGGCTTATAACACAATTTCATTTTACACTATAAGGTTTAGTTGGAAATACGAGAAGGACTTACGTTTGATGATGTGCTCCTTGTTCCCAAACGATCAAGTGTTGTTACTAGATCACAAACCAACCTACAAACTAAACTTTCTCGAAACATTTCTCTTAACATTCCAATAATTAGTGCAAACATGGACACCGTAACCGAATCTGCCATGGCAGTTGCAATGGCTCGTGAAGGTGGGATCGGAATAATCCATAGATTTCTTACAATAACTGAACAAGTTAATGAGGTTCTAAAGGTCAAGCGTTCAGGAAGTATAATTATAGAAAATCCATATTTTATCAAGCCGGATCAAACTGTAAAAGAAGCCATAGAGTATATGAGGGAAAAAGGTGTTTCTGGTCTTTTAGTTACTGATAATGATATGAAACTTGAAGGTATTTTGACAAGACGCGATATCATCATGCTTGGGCAGGATGATCAAAAAAAACTTGTAAAGGATGTTATGACAAGTGACGTCATTACTGCAAATTTTGGAATCAGTATATCTGAAGCAAAAGAAATTTTACGTAAAAATTGTATCGAAAAATTGCCACTTTTGAATGAAAGAGGAAATGTAAAAGGACTGATAACAAGTAAAGATATCATTAACGCAGGTAACTATCCATCTGCTTCAAAGGACAAAAAAGGCAGACCGCTAGTTGGAGCTGCAGTGGGAGTAAAAGGCGACTTTATGGAAAGGACAGAAGCTCTACTTGATTCTGGTGCAGATGTAATTGTAGTTGATATAGCGCACGGACACAGTGAAAATGCACTAAATACAGTCAGACTTATCAAAAAGGCATTTCCAAACAGCGAGCTAATGGCAGGAAATGTTGCAACAGCTCAAGGAACAGAGGATCTAATCAAAGAGGGTGTAGATGCAGTTAAAGTTGGTGTAGGTTCTGGATCAATCTGTATAACTAGAGTTATTAATGGTTGTGGTTGTCCGTAATTGAGCCGCTTTGTAAACCGTGCTGAAATAGGTAAGAAATACGATATTCCAATAATTTCTGACGGCGGGATAAGGACTTCTGGAGATGCAACAAAAGCACTTGCTGCAGGAGCATCAACCGTTATGGTTGGTAGTATCCTCGGTGGGACAGATGAAAGTCCAGGTTCACCTGTAATGAGAAACGGGAATAGATTCAAAATATACAGAGGCATGGCTTCATTCTACGCTTCACTTGGAAGGAAGTCTAAGGAAACAGGTACAGTCTCTATTAGTGATGATCTTAATGATTATGTTGCAGAAGGCGTGGAAGCGATGGTTCCGTATAAGGGAAGTGTGACTGACATTATTAAACAACTAACTGGCGGAATCCGCTCGGGATTAAGTTACTGTGGTGCTAATACCATTCAACAAATGCAGGAGAATGCAGAATTTATGAAAATGTCACGAGCAGGATTTGTTGAAAGCCAACCACATGATGTAGATTTAATGTAATCGACTTTTAAATAAGGCATAAGATTAATTCTGATTATGCTTTCTAAAAAGACAGCTACGGGAATAGGTATTGGTAGCTTTATAGTAGCAACAGGTGTGTATTTTTTACTGGCTGGAATTGTTTTCCATACTCATCAAGTTAATGAAACGGTCGAAATGGGTAAAAGCGATGTTTTTCAATTCTACGCTGAAAAACACTTTCCTGAAACACTCAATATAACCGGAAGCTCATTTCATGTAAAACTAAAATCACCAGATGATGGCTTGCAAGTCGATGATAATTTTAAAAATCACATCAATTTTACATGGTATAGTCTTGAGAATGGTCAACATACAATCAATATCACTGATACAGGAAACACAATTTTACAGGTAACGGGTAAGTTAAATGCTACAACAAATTCATTTGAATTAATGTCTCACTTGATTGTGATTACGTCAGGAATTCTAATTATTGGAATAAGTGCAGCTTTTTCAATAAGAAAACCACGAGGTTTTTAGCTCAATTCTGCACGTGGATATGAACCAAGAACTTTGAGAAACAACGTATTTCGTTTTATCTTTTCAAGCATGCCTTGAATATGAGGATCATCTTGATTACCCTCAAAATCAACATAGAAATTGTATTCCCAGGGAGTGGATTTTGTAGGGCGAGATTCAATTTTAGTTAGATTTATTTTATTTGCATTAAATTTTTCAAGGATGCTATAGAGCGCTCCAGGAGTATGTTTTATAGAAAATATTATAGAAGTTTTATCATTTGTTGTCTTGTTTATCTTTTTACTTGCAAGAAGCAAAAATCGTGTATAGTTATTCACATTGTCTTCAATTCCTTCCTTTATCACCGGAACTTTGTAGATCACAGCGGCATTTTTACTTGCAATACATGACAAATTGTCCTTTTTTAATTCGAGCAAAATCTTGACACTTCCTGCGGTATCATAAGTTGGTATTGGCTTTAGTTTGTGTTCTTGAATAAATTTTCTACATTGTCCGAGAGCTTGTGGATGAGAATAAACAGTATCAATTTTTTCTAAACCATTAAACCCTATCAGACAATGTTTTACCCTGTAATAAATTTCTCCTATTACATTTAGTTTAGTTGTTAAAAGAAGATCATAACTTTCACCCACACTGCCCTCAAGTGAGTTTTCGACTGGAAGTATTGCATAGTCAGATTTGCCTTGTTCTGTTGATTCTAAAACTTCGTAAAATGTTGAATATGACATTGTCTGAATGGCATCTTTGAAAAAATAGATTGCAGCCGCTTCACTATATGCACCTTTTTCTCCTTGATATGCAGCTCGAAGCATTGTTTTTACTTGGAACCGAGTTTTATAAAATCGCTGTTTCCAAACTTATTTGAAAGCTTTCTTTCTTCAATGTAACCACAATCTACACACTTTACATTTCCACCAATCGTAACCACTTTGCCTGCACATTTGTTACATTGTGTAAACAACACCCCAAGTTCTGGTTCACTTATTGTAGCATGGATTGCACCATTTAGATGACTAATGACCTTTACCATGACAATATCACTGACTCTTGCAATTATTCTCTTCTTTGCACCTTTTGCCTGGCATATGCATTCAAGATCAGAATGAGTTGGTTTTCCATTAATGTAAAGCATTGTTACTGCAAACATATTATTCATTAGTGCAGACACACTTCCAATGACTAGATCATCTACAAGTGGAACTGCTGGTGTCTTTAATCGATTAATTTTTGCAATTCTATTTGTTTTATCGAAATCGCTTGTACCATTACCAACTGATCTTTTAGTATAACCATAAACAAATGT
>CAZDTF010000042.1:0-8490 GCA_964508325.1 uncultured Nitrosopumilaceae archaeon
ATTTTTACATGGTAACTGCAATCAACTCTGCAGGTGAATCTGTAAAATCAAATGAAGCAAGCGCCATACCGGTTACTATTTCATCAACACCACAAAACCTACAGGCCTTGGCAGGCAATACGCAAGCATCACTAAGCTGGACTGTTCCAGCAAACACCGGAGGATCTGCCATAACAGGCTACAAAATATACAGATCAACTACAACTGGAACAGAAACATCTCTGACAACAATGGGAAACGTATTGTCATATACTAATACTGGGCTGAAAAACGGCATGACATATTTTTACATGGTAACTGCAATCAACTCCGCAGGTGAATCTGTAAAATCAAATGAGGCAAATGTCATACCTGTTACTGTTCCATTAGCACCACAAAACCTGCTAGTTGCTTCAAGTAACACACAAGCAGTACTATTTTGGAATATTCCCACAGGTAACGGAGGTTCTGCCATAACAGGCTACAAAATATACAGATCAACTACAACTGGAACAGAAACACTTCTGACAACAATTGGAAACGTCACCTCATACACTAATACCGGACTGACAAACGGTGTGACATATTTTTACATGGTAACTGCAATCAACTCTGCAGGTGAATCTGTAAAATCAAATGAAGCAAGTGTCATACCTGCTGCCATGCCACCAATTCCTATTGCCGTATTCCCACCTGTGTTATCATCTGCCGAGAAAACTGTTCTTAGTTCAAGACTAACTCTATTAGATTGGGGTATCAACAATTTCAGATCTGATATAACAGACCAGTTTCCAACATTACAAAAAACACTGTTATTCTGTTCTGTAACAACAAGCACTACCACATGTATAAATGACTCATTATCTCAAACTAAAACAGAAGCAGACAGTGCAACATACAAACAAAACTATCTTACATATGATAATGAGCCAAGTAATGATAACTTGTCAACACCTACCATAGAAATTAATTCACCAGCATATTATACAAACCAGGCTGCAACACTTGTTCATAGTTATGGTTACAAGTTTTGTGCAGCCCCAACGAAGTTAACGATGTTTAATGAGTATAAGGGTGTGAATTGGGCAAAGGTAGACTGTGCCACATTGCAGTTTGAAGGTTCTAAAGGATATTCACAATCGCAATTACTAAGTGAGGCATCCACACTTGCAAATTGGATACATACAAACAGTTCTGGAAATACCAAAGTGATACTTCAACTAAATCCATTTGATACCTCAAAGTTCCCTGGAACGATTGCTGGCACGATAACAAGTATAGGAACTGTAAGATCGTACATCGAAGGCGTTAATGTTGATTGTGAAAACGGATGCAATGCCACAAGCTTAAGTTCATTGTTAACACAATTGAATAGATAATTTAACCAGTATCTGATTTACTGACATCAACATCAACTATTACAACAATAATTCTCTCTTTATGAATATAGTTTTTTTGAACTTCATTCATACTGATGAGTTTTTGCTTTACTTCGTATTAGACAGAGTGTTTATCAAAACTAAATGTAATTAATTCCAAAAATGGAAGATATTTTTTTATAGATCTTGTATGTAAAAAAGTGGGGTTGGATTGAAACGATAAGAGCTCAATGTGCACTTTGTGGCACAAATATGCAATTCGAAGAAGGAGACATAATATTTGGTGAGAAATGGTACCACAAAAATTGTGCAAAACAAGCAAAGCTTCAAACTGTATCTAACAACAGGTTCTAGACCTAGTTCATTCAAAAATTACATAATTCAGACCTTTGGGTTCAGACTCGCGAATATCCTGCCTCAAATTAGAAAATATTGATTCAAATTTGGATGGGTTTGCAAGCTGCATAAATTATATATAAAAATACTTCAATATGGGGAGGTTGCACTGTGAGTTGCCTCTCATAGTAGGCTGATGAAATGTACAATAATAAGCGAATGTTCTAATTGTATTTGCATCCAGCGTTATAGTTTTATTTTCATCAGGGCTTACCTCGACATCGTCATATTAATCCCAATTGGTATTTGTGGATTGTTTAACCCGGATAAATATTGTCATTTCTTTTTTTTCAGGCTTTCTTGAGAACGCGTTGGTCTTTTTGAAACAAAAGATTCCGCGTTTTTCGTCATCCTTCTGAGGACAGTCTTTGTAATCTCTATATCATGTGCTGAAATGTTTTTGTAAACAGCCTTTCTTAGTTTAAGAATTGCATCAACTATTGAATCAATAACTGATTCAGATTTTTTTGTAATGAAGATCCTATTATTGCGTCTATCCTTAGGATCTGGTTTTCTTGTGACAAATTGATTTTGTTCAAGCTTGTCAATAACAGGTACAAGAGAAGAGGCGTCAAGGGAGAGAAAATCTGCCAGTTCCTTCTGACTAAGACCATTGCTAATAGCAAGCGCTGCGATCACTTTCCATTGGGCACCCGAAAGGTCATAGGCAAGCAATAACTCTGTATCAAGAGCCTTCTCCAGCACCTTAGAAGTGTTTCTCGCGATGAAAGCTACGCTATTCTTATAATCTAGTTGTTTGAGTTTGTCTGTCAATGAATGGGTATCCAATCATTGGAACTATAATTTATAAATCTTTTTGCATCAAGAACAATGTTACCACACAAGGTTCCACAATTTTTTATATGCTTTATCTCGTGGATGAGGCTACATGAAGACAAGGACTCTAATTTTTTTCTCGTTTCTTACCATCTTAATTTTTCCACAATACGCTTTTTCTGTAGATTCTCCATCACCTAGCTCAAACAGCACTGGGACTGCAAATAATTCAACATCAAATACTCCACCAACTGTCACTCTATCAAATAACTCATCTTTGAGTGTAAATCAAAAATCCGTCAATAATACATCGCAGAAAATACCAACTAACACTAATGGAACTGCAAATAACAACACAAGTTCATCGATTACAAGCAAAGCGCTTGTCACAATTTCTGTCACACCAAAGTCTGGCATCACAAATCAAGGATCTCAAGTAACATTTACTGCAACTCTAGTTGACACTTCAAGCTCACCAACTGCTCCAACTGGTACTGTATCATGGAGTGACGGCAACGCAGGTGGAACATTCCATCAAAATTCATGTATCCTATCATCTGGAAACTGTACCACTGTGTACATTCCAGCTGTTGGCGTTACAAGTAACATAACAATAACTGCAAGCTATCAGGGCGACAGTGCGCATCTTACATCTACTGATGCAACCACCTTGACAGTAAATGTACCGCATGCTACCTCGTTTACCATGTCCCCAAACACTGTAGTAAATCAAGGATTACAGGCAACATTTACTGTAACAGTAGTGGATACTTCGAGCTCACCTATCAGTCCAACAGGTATCATATTATGGAGTGACGGCAACGCAGGTGGAACATTTAGTCCATCTTCTTGCAATCTTTTATCAAGCAGCTGTACCACAACCTATACTCCTGACCCGCGTCAGACTGCAAGTATAATCATATCTGCAAGCTATGAAGGTGATGATATCCATTCTGCAGGTGCCATTACACGCACTTTGTCAATAAATCCATTACAGGATACCATAACAACAGTTACACCAAATCCAGCTTTTGTAATTCAAGGCTCCCAAGTTACATTTACTGCTAGAGTTGCGGAAAAATCAGGCTCAACTGGTGTTCCCAGTGGAACGGTTTCATGGAGCGATAACGCAGGCGGTACATTTAGTCCAGCTTCTTGTACCTTATCAACTGAACGCTGTGATGTATCCTACACCCCACCTTCAAGTTATACGGCCAGCATAACTATATCTGCAAACTATCAAGCAGACAGCACACACTCTGCTAGTATCGGAAAATCCACCTTGACGATAAATCAGAAAGATAACACCAGTCTATCCATAACACCAAATCCTGCCACAACAACTCAGGGCTCGCAAGTGACATTTACTGCTACAATTACTGATACAACTACCTCGTCACATTCTTCGGGGTGTACAAGCCCAATGGGTTTGTGTTATGGAACTATAGTTTCATCAATCTCAGCAAATCCAACTGGTACCATATACTGGAGTGATGGCAGTGCAGGTGGAATATTTAGTCCAACCACTTGTTCACTTTCTTTGAACGAATGCACGGTATCATACACTCCGTCTGCCTCCTCAGCAAATCAGGTAACAATAAGTGCAGTTTATGACGGAGATGGTTCACATTCTGGGGCCTCTGGCACATCGCAATTATCAGTACCTTTACTTCCAAACTCGTTATCATTTAGTGCAGACCAGTCATACTATGCCTTTGATGATGTTGTCACCCTATCTGTAAATCTTTCAGGCCAGAGCCTACAAAATATTGCGATTGGAGTGTCTGATCCTAAAGGAGACAATATAATATCTAGGACCATAACTACAGATGAGAACGGTACAGGGTCTGTACAGTTCAAGATTCCTAGTTCATATCAAACTGGAGTCTACCAGGAAGTTGCAACAGCTGTTATTGCAGGAAAACACTATACAAACTCGACAGAGTTTACGGTAATCAAATCTCACGGCATATCAATTGATTCCGTACAAATAACAAACCAACAAGGAGATCCTACCTCCATGTTAAAGAAAAATCAGAATGGATTTGTCAGGGTATCGCTTTCATCTGACGAGAAGATGCCAGCACTATTGACCCTTAACTTATTTGACTCTAACCAAAACAGTCTTGGCACTGCCTCTATCAAGTCTATTATAAATCCTGGAAAATCTGAAATATCTTTGTCATTTTTTATTCCATCTGATGCCAAAGCTGGACTAGCCAATGTTTTCACTGACGCATATTCTGACTGGCCAGGAAATGGTGGTACGCCACTGACTCTAGAGTCTTGTCTTGCCGCAGACTTGCAGGATCCTTCCACACTTCCAGTATCATATGCCCCAAATCCTCAACACGTGTGTGCTGCAGGTGAAAATGGAACTACTCCAGGAAATACAGTACAGAATGTCAAGATGACAAATGACCAAGCTCTTGTAGCACTAGGAGTTGTAATTTCAAATGATTCAATGAGCTTTATGAGTCCAGCACAGGCACATCTTTTAGCACTTGCATACGAGAATGGAAATACAACAAATGCCAGAAAATCAATTGAGCTAGTAAGTTTCAATCTAGACAACACGAGTTCAATTGCTGGTATAAAATCTGGAAGTGTAACTACGATAGGACCTACCCAATTTACAACCCTTGCAGGTCCTGATCTCTTAAACAACCCAATGGCAGTCAAGATACTCCAAGAGATCGAGGCCTCAAAGCGACAGGTAGCAAACATTTTAGGAAACGAGACTGCAGCCAAACTAAATCAACAGTTAATCGTACAGCAAAGACAGGCTGCTGCAGAAAAACTCAAAGTGGATCTGGTATCATTTGAAAAATTGAATGCAAATAACACGTCAAATGCAGCTTATCAAAGATTTCTTGCAACCGTAAGTGACAATAGGACAAAGGCAGTATTTCAAAGCGAATTTGATTTCATGAAACAACGAGTCAGTGCGGCAAACACCGCGATGCAAGCCGTACTTAATAGCGGTGGAAGCTGGGATGAGGCAATCCAAACCTTTTACAGTTATGCCAAGATAAGTCACGTCCAGGTAGTCAATTTGAACAATCAGCTAAATGTAGCATATGGCCTTGCAGACAGCAGGATACAATCATGCTTTGACAAAAATGGTCAACTTGGTGTCATAAATGGAGTAAATCCATGTATTGCAAATATAGAAAACAATTCTACAGGACCAAGTGGAATATCAATTGTATCCGTGCAACCAACTGACCAGCAAGGAAATCCTGTATCCTTAATCAAGAGAGGACAGACCGGATATGTCAAGGTGGTAATAGATTCTAGCTCATCCTCACAATCTCTTGTAACGCTAAACCTCTTTGACTCTAACATCAGCAGCCTTGGTACTGTATCTGCACAGTACACATTAAATCCTGGCCAATCTGAAGTGGTTGTTCCTTACTATGTTCCTGCACAATCTGGAACAGGCTTAGCTAGTATCTATGCTAACGTATTTACTGACTGGCCAAATAAGGGAGGAACGTCACAGACAAATGAATTATCATATTTTGTTGGACTTTCGTAGAAATACCTGTTATCTATTTTCATCATTGATTTTATTCTCTTTGATGACAATGACATTCATAATCTCAAATTCTTTTGCACAAGAATACCCAACAATTAACTTGACTACAAACAAAAACTCGTATATGCCAGGTGATGTAGTGAAATTAAATGGAACCGTTAATATTCAATCAGGACAGCTTGTCGCAATCCAAATCAAAGATTCTTCTGGAAACTTGATACTCATTAGAACTCTTCCAACTGATAAAAATGGAAATTTTGTACTACAGTTTAAGATTCCTCAAACCGCTACATCTGGCGATTTTAGCATAATCGCCAGCGCAAGAATTAACGGATTCATAATTACGCAAACCAAGACAATGATGGCGACGGTTCCAGAGTTTGGTCAGATTACAATGCCAGTATTTGCGCTTTCAATCATATTGATTATGGTAATGTTTGCACTCTCAAACACGTTCAAAAATTATCGTAAACTCAGTTTCCTAGGTTTCTAAAACAAAAATGAGGAATGCGGAGCATAACGCTAAAGGTTATGTTAGAGTTACCAAATGGATCTAATGATGACTGATATGGATGACCTGGCAAAGGCACAAATTGTTAAAATGATTCTTGAAAAACATACTGAAAAAGCATTAGAAAGGCTAAGCAAGTTTTATCATGTCACTCCTCCCCAAATAGTTGTTGGAACAATAAAAGGTAAAAGAAGAACCGTGTATGCTCTTTACATCCCAAAAGAAAGAAAAATTTACGCCCTGAATTCTGAGATATTCTTTAATCCTTTTGTAGTTTTACACGAGTATTACCATCACATAAGATCAAAGCTTGGCGTGCATCGTGGTTCAGAAAGAAATGCAAACAAGTTCGCTCAAGAATTTATTGATGCTTATAAGAAAATTAACAAAATTGCTGATAGCGACCAATCCAATTTAGAAAGCCATAAAAAAGTACCGGAGATGTACAAATAATGTTTGATAGAAAAAAAGAGCTCAAGTGTAAAGAATGTGGTATGAAATTTAATGATCCTGTGCGATTAGAGAGACATTTTAAGGCAGCACATCCTACTAAAAATGATGGATTCAGGCCTAAATGGTATTGGGAAAATTAAAACATTACCAAGAATAGTTTTTCTCCAGATATTTTCTTAAATAAAACAAAAATGAAATCATGAAAAACGTTTTACAATTGGCAGACAAGAGTCAATTATTCTTAGCACTTCTGATCGTACAACGTTCTTATCAATAGATATCCATACTTTGTTTTTTCCTATCCCAAAAGAGATGGTTTGTGCTTTTTCTCTTTCTTCCCAAGTAAATTGAACTGTTCCTAATTGTTTATCGAATTGAGCTTCCATTCCAGTCTTGATTGCAATATGTGAAAATTGATGTTGGGTATTTTCAGTATTGAGGAGTGGTTTTAGACTTGGTCTTCTGTTGTATGCGATTAGTTTACCGTTTTTGTCTATGACACCCACAAACCTTATGTAACGACTCATGTCACGAATTTTTTTGGAAATACTCGCAGCGTTTTTTTTGTTCAATATTGTGATTTTTTACACTTGTTATTTTAACCTTTAAAGACCTAATAGATTTTAGATGCGTAGATTATTATTCCCAGCTTTGGCAGAACAATTTTTTATTATAATTGTGTTTTTCTTAGTATAAGAGATTCGACTAAAATTGAAAATTGGAATTATTATTTGGGGGGTGTTATTAATTGTGGGGGCTATGGCGGACCAAATTATAATGCCAAATCTGATGTCATCTGTAAATGATCTTACGGATTCAATGCAAAAAAATGTAATATCTGGATTACCAGATACCGTCCAGGCAAGTCCATCTTTTACCAGTGCGACTGCAGAGATACATTCTGCAATTGATCCACTGCGTTCGCTGGTAACCTCAACGGAACATTATATGCAAATGAGTTCTATGGTTCTAGGTATTATTGGAGTTGGGCTTGTTGCATTTGGGGGATTGGCAAAAAAGAGCGAAAAATTTTATATAAAAATTCAAGATACTCCACTTGAGATTCTCAAAAGGAGATTAGCTAAAGGAGAGATTACAAAAGTGGAATTTGATAATCTAAAACAAGATGTCAAATAAATCTTCAAGATAATTTCCTTTATTGTGGTGTCATTTTGTCAAAATAGGCCCGTACATGTGGCCTGTAAAAATAATAAATTATTATGGCGCCAATAATTATTTCAAGTATGGTTCCGATTATGTTGCTAGCTAGGTTAGACGTGTTTGGAAGCGCAAAATAAATCACTCCAACAGATACATTCAACAAAGTTTGGATTATTGTAATTTTCCATGCCCATTTTTTTCCCTTAAGGATGCCTATTCCGATTATTATGCCTGCACTACCGCCTACTATAAGCCAAATAATCAAAAAATTACTTAGACTACCCTCCAAAATT
>CAZDTF010000043.1:0-8477 GCA_964508325.1 uncultured Nitrosopumilaceae archaeon
GTTTGTCCTGTGGCAGTGATAAAAACATCTCCAATTTTTGCAGCTTCACTCATTGGAAGTACTTCATAACCATCCATGTGAGCTTCTAATGCTCTAACTGGATCTACTTCTGTAACAATAACTTTGGAACCCATTCCATTTGCTCTTGATGCTACCCCTCTTCCTACCCATCCATATCCAGCTACAATTACTCGTTTTCCTGCAAAAAGCAAATTCATAGATCTAAAGTAGCCGTCTATTGTGCTTTGACCTGTTCCATATCGGTTGTCAAACATATGTTTTGTATAAGCATCATTTACAGAAATGACAGGGTATCTGAGTTTTCTCTGATTTGCCAAAGCCTTTAGTCTAATGACACCCGTAGTTGTTTCCTCTGTACCGCCCATTATGTTTAAAGATGAAAATTTTAAATTGCCATGTAGTTTACTGTGACAGTCAGAACCATCATCAGTTACAATTTGTGGTTTATGGCCAAGCATTTGTTCAATGCACCAATCATATTCTTCTGGAGTTTGACCTGCCCACGCATAGATGTTAATTCCATTTTCCTCAAGAAAAGCTGCAATGTCATCTTGTGTAGAAAGCGGGTTTGCACCACATGCACTTACGTTTGCTCCAAGCGCTTTTGCACCCATAATTAAAACCGAAGTCTCTTTTGTAATATGCAAACAGATGCCAAGTCTAATACCTCTTAATGGTTGCGACCGTTTAAGGCGATCAATAGTATTTGTAAGAATCTTCATATGACTTTTGGCCCATTCATATGAAGTCTTGCCTTGTTCCGCAAGAGTCGAATCCTTTACTTTACTCATAAGAGGAGACAAATATCAGGGCTATAAAATAGTATCAGAATGACAATCTAAATATTGATCAGAATTTTGTTTTAAATTTATGGCATGGAAAAAAATCGCTGAAAAAAATGACGTTGCGTCAGGAAAGGGCAAGGAATTTGTAGTAGATGGAAAACGCATAGCGATCTTTAATCAAAATGGTTTCCATGCCCTAGATTCCATTTGTGTTCACCAAGATGGTTCACTTGCTCCTGGAAAGCTAGAAGGAGATGTTGTTGAATGTCCATTACATTTTTGGCATTATAACATCAAAACAGGAGAACTAATCGATTATATCAAAGGAATCAAGCTAAAAACTTACAATGTTGAAGTAAAAAACGACGGTATATACATCGATGTATGATAAGTTTAATTCCGTAATCACGGTTAAAAAAATCGTTGAGCAAAGAAATCTTAGAAAAAATCCAAAAACAAGACTATGAGGCCATACAGAATAAGATTGGCTCGTTTCTTGGAGATGAAGTTTCTCAGAGACAGGCATTTGGAGTAGTTTTTGGTTTAAGTGGCGGAATAGATTCAGCTGTGATTGCTACATTATGTGCAAAATTCCTCAAAGGCAAGTCACTTGCACTAATAATGCCCGATTCAAAAGCTACTCCTGAAATTGATACAGAAGATGCAATCAAGCTTGTGGATAAATTAGGTGTAGATTACAAATTAATTGATATTAGCTTTATCAATAAAGAATATTCAAAATATTTAGAGCCCAATCCTTTTGCATTTGGAAATCTCAGTGCAAGAATCAGGGCAAATATTTTATATTATTATGCAAATGCAAAAAAATATCTCGTACTAGGTTCTAGTGATAAAAGTGAATTTCTCATAGGCTATTTCACAAAATTTGGGGACGGTGCAGCTGATTTATTACCTATTGCATCTCTTTACAAAACTCAAATTCGGCAATTTGCTAAATTTCTTGAGGTTTCAGATTCAATATTAACAAAGAAAAGTAGTCCAGGTCTTTGGGAAGGACATACGGCAGAGACTGAAATTGGAATAAGTTATGAGGAGATTGATGCCATTCTTCATTGTATTGTTGAGAAAAAATTTTCAACTCAAGAGACAATCAACTTTACCGGTATTGATAATTCACCCGTTGATAAAATCTACAAAATGTACAAAAATAACGAACAAAAGAGGATAACGCCAAAGATTTGTCAGATATGAAGAATAGTGATTATTTTGAAGGTTTTTGATACTCTAACAGCAAAAGAAAAAGAATTAGACATCAAAGGAACTGTTGGAATTTATGTTTGTGGTGTTACAGTTTATGATGAAAGTCATATAGGTCATGCCAGAACCATCGTAGTATTTGATACACTAAGAAGATTTTTAGAATCCCAAGGAATCAAAGTAAACTTTATTAAAAATTTTAAAGATGTCGATAATAAAATAATAAATCGTGCAAAACAAGAAAACGTTCCGCCATTAGAACTTAGTTCGAAATTTATTGCACGATATTTTGAGGATTTTGATAAACTAAATACCAAAAGAGCTGACAAATATCCAAAAGCAACTGAACATATTGAAGATATGATAGTGTTAATCAAGGATCTCATATCCAAAAATTACGCCTATGTATCAAAAAATGGTGTATATTTTTCTGTATCAAAATTCAAAGAATATGGAAAACTCTCAAAGAAGAAGATTGAGGATTTGATATCAGGAGCCAGAATTGAGGTTGATGAAACAAAAAATGACCCGTTAGATTTTGCACTTTGGAAGTTTGCTAACGACCAACCAAATTGGCCAAGTCCGTGGGGAAATGGAAGACCTGGATGGCACATAGAGTGTTCAGCGATGAGTTTAAAATATCTAGGAGAAAATTTTGAAATTCATGGTGGAGGAAGAGATCTCATTTTTCCTCATCATGAAAATGAGATTGCACAATCAGAATCACATACAGGCAAAAATTTTGCCAAGATCTGGATGCATGTTGGAATGGTGACAATAAACGGTGAAAAAATGTCAAAATCCTTGGGTAATACAAAATCAATCGAGCATGTCTTAAAAAACTGGGGCCCAAACATTATTAGATTGTTTTGTCTTTCAGGTCATTATTCAAAACCCATTGATTACTCAGAAGACATTCTAAAAGAGGCTATTATAAAATGGCGTCAAGTTGAAAACTGTCATACAGTGTTAAATTCACCAGAAAAGGAGGAGTTAGTTAGACCATCTGGCTTTAGTAAATTATTTAAGGAAAAAGTCGATCTTATCAAAAAAGAGTTTAATGATGCGTTAAATTCCGATTTTAATACTCCTCTTGCATTTAATGCGTTTTTTAGGCTTGTCAAGGAAGTCAATAACTTTGCCGCATCTGAGGACATTTCTGAGTCAATCGCAAAAAATATTGTACCTACATTTGAAATCATGTTAGAAATCCTGGGATTAAGCATATCCAAAATCTCAAATGAAGAAAGAGAACTGGTAGTGGATCTGATTAAGAAACGTAATGATTTGAGAGAACAGAAGCAGTATCAAAAGGCCGACGAAATTAGAAAACAAATTTCTGATATGGGAATAGTATTGATAGATCATAAAAATAAAACCCTTTTGT
Organism: uncultured Nitrosopumilaceae archaeon; assembly: GCA_964508325.1. Lineage (GTDB taxonomy): Archaea > Thermoproteota > Nitrososphaeria > Nitrososphaerales > Nitrosopumilaceae > TA-20. Next base: position 3,412 of record CAZDTF010000043.1, read on the forward strand.
TAAAACAAGAAAAAATAGGCACAGAAAGCTAGGATTTTTTTGTCATTGCACTAACAAGAGATACAACATCCCTGTCACGTAGTTGATAGCCGGTGGGCAATCTTACACCATATCTTACATCTTTTGCATAAAGTAATCCCTTGGTCAGATCAGAATGAATTTCTCTTGCCAAATCCTCCACAGTAGATCCATCCTTTAGCAAAATAAGATCGGGCAGTATTCTTCCTTTTTTATCTGAAAGTTTTTCAGGGTTTGCTACTGGGTATATAGAATTCATTTTTAACAACTTAAAGACCGTTACATTAATTGCAAATTGTACACCAGTTCGCATGTATTCTCCTAGTATGCCTTGAGTTATGAAATCCAACGCATCTAGTTGTTTTTTGTTTAATTCATTTTTGCGTAAAATTTCAAACTGCTCTGAACCTGGAACATATTTTATCAACCCTTTCTGTTCTGCCCTTCTTAAAGAAAGCTCACTGTCCGCACTAGCAGGAATAATTATCGTGTGCACATATTTTTCCCGTAGTCTATCAAAATTTTTGTCTGCACCAGGAAGATCAATCTTGTTTGCAACTATTAAGGTAGGTTTTGATACATGACGTAGGCAAGCAGCAAAGTTTTTACTATCATGTACATCAAAATTATCAAAATCTTTGTTTTCTAAACCTGTAATCTTTAGTGCATCTTTTACATGACTTTCTTTTACTCCAATTCCTCGAAATACATCTGACAATGCAGTTACTGGCTCTGTTTCCGAATGAATGAGTTTTGAAATTTTATCTCGGTTACCCTCTAGTAGTTTAAGATACCACATTATCAATTCTTCTTCAATGTCTGCAAATTCTGCAATCGGATCACCCTTTCCTACCTCAGTAATCTTTCCAGAGGCATCAACACTTCCTGAAACATCTACTACGTGCAATAGTGCATCAGATTGAGTTGCAACAGATAGGAATTGGTTTCCTAGTCCTTTTCCAGCCCAAGCATCCTTTATCAAGCCTGGAAGGTCGATTAGTTCAATTGGGATAAAGCGCCAACCGTCAAGACATTTTGAATTTTGAGGTTGATCTTGAACATTAAATTCTGTGTGAACACAGGGAGTTATCGCATTCCCCATAGCCCTTTCTGGTTTTTTTGTTGTAAAAGGATAGGTGGAGATCTCAGAGTGGGAAAGAGTAGCGGCATTAAAAAAGGTAGTCTTACCAGTATTTGTCTTACCAATAAGGCCAATTCGAATTGGCATGATTTGATCACCTAAATTTGAATATTTATCTCTGCCGAAGAAAATCTAGGTTAGAAAATCGTTATTTTTCTCTAAGTTTTTTACTAGTATTCTTGATTTCATCTGTATTCCATGAAATTTCATCTAGTTCTTCCTTTGTTAAATTATCATCCCATTTTACAAGAACAATTTTCAATATCTGTCATGACTTGTCTACGAGATTACAAGAAGCTTGAAGTTCTGTAGTAGAATATGCAAGTTCCGAAATTTCTTCCAATCCTACCTTGGCAAGCCTTATAGAATCGGTTTTTTCACCGTAAATTCTAATTATGTTTGCTTCCAAATCAGGATGAAGTTTTAAAAGAATGTTTTTTTGTTCAAATGATTTTACCAATTTAACAAGTGATTCGTAAAATTCAGAAAAAGTGATTTCAGACATATCTTAAAAGAGCCGTTGATGTTCGGCCAACATGCATCTATTAAAAACAACTTCAATACCGGCTTTTTGTGCTATAGATTCAGCTTCCAAGTTGTGTATTCCTTCCTGTAGCCATATTACTTTTGGTTTTAGTTTTATTGCGTCATTGATTACAGGTAGAACTTGCTCTGAGGGCCTAAATACATCAACAATGTCTATACGTTCAGGTATCTCTGAAAGTTCATGATAACATTTTTTACCTAAAATTTCATCGGTGGTTGGATTTACTGGAATTATGTTGTATCCTCTTTCTGTAAGATATTTTGGCACATAATGTGCAGCTTTTTCGGGGTTTTTTGACATTCCAACAACAGCGATGTTTTTTAGTTCATAAAATTTTTTTATCTGCCCATCAGTATGTTTGTCTTTTTCCATGTCATATTTACAACTGATTGGTTTAATATCTTGTCGAAGATCAAATTTATAGGGAGTTTTTTGATTAAAATATTATGGAGCAAGAACCTAATGATGTCATAGTTCTAAGTGCCATAGTAAAAGAAGCTAAAAAATTTGATAAAATCTCAAAGGCCACAAAAATTTCTCTAAATGAAGTAAATGAAATTCTTCAAAGACTAGTAAGTAGGGGATTAATCGTACTTGATGAAAAAAAAGGATTCTTTGGACCAAAAAAGGAATTTGCTCTAACTGAAAAAGGCAAAAACGAACTAGAAGTGAGAAAATTTGAACTTGAGAAGAATTGGGAAAACATGGTAAACATATGGAAGAGTGGAGATAAACAAAAATTACAACAATGCATGGATGATAATAGGTCAGTCATTCCTTCAATGATGTTTTTAGGAATAATGGATATGATGATGTTCTCTACGATGATGACTTTCATGGGTCTTGCCATGACAAGTTTCATACCAGATCAATACATGTATGACACAAGCTCGACAGACACGGGTCATGATGCAAGCCACTCTGACTATGGTGGAGGAGACTTTAGTCACGGAGATGGTGGAACAAGTGACATGGGCGGTTTTGACGTGAATTTCTAAAGTATTATCCAAGTTCTAAAAGTAACAGATACAGAATCAATAGCAACTAAAATTTAGATTCATATCTCTAATGTATTGATAGATGAAAATAATCAACAACATCTCATACTAAAGAACAGAAAACCAAAAGTTACCTTGCCCAAATCTCACTAATAAAAAGAAAAAAGGTTACTACTTTTAACTACAGCCAAGATCGGCCATTACTTTAGCAATTACAGTGGATGATTCCCCTGCATTAGTAAGAACTGTCTTCACCGAATCACAGACAGAAGTTGATGGCATGGTTGTTGTTGCGTTAGTTGATGGCATGGTTGTTGTTGCGTTAGTTGATGGCATGGTTGTTGCTGGCGGTGTAGTTGGAGTACTTGGTGTGCTAGGTGTTGTACTACCACCCTTACCTTTCATCTGTGCATGAGCAAGGGCTTGTTGCATTTGGTCATACTCGCCTGGAGCACAGATATGATCGCCACAAATTCTTGGGCCCCCAGGAAAGAGTGCCGTATAGTGGTTATCATTGAAGTTGGTTCGGCTTGTCAGAGCACTTGCAGCAGGAATTGAAACTGCCACAATGGATGTCATAAGGATCGCCGTAACAAACAGTGCTAACATTAACTTTGACGACATTAATCTGACTATAGCCAGGCCATATAAAAGAATTGCGTAACTTTTGAAGGCCTAGAAATAGTCTTTTTCAAAACAAATAGATACTTTTTAAAATGATATCAGATCTAAGAATTACTTTATGGTTGCAAAAATAGGCGCAAAGGCTCCTAATCTTAGAATGTCCAAATAGGTTCAAGGTCTACCTACAAACATCGATAAGGAGAAGGATAACGTAATACTTGTAGAAGTTTTCCAAGTTAATTGTCCTGGTTGTTTTCTTTATGGAATTCCTCAAGCAATTAACATCTACAACAAATATCGAAAGCAGGGAGTAACGGTACTAGGGGTGGCAACAGCCTTTGAGGATTATGACAAAAATACATTACATAATCTAGAACTTTTGCTTTCAGATGGTGAAGTGATTGGGGAAACTCTCAAAGCACTTGGGCAATATGGACAATTGGTTTCAGAAAATAAATTACCATATAAAATTCCTTATCCAGTTGGTATGGATTCACTAATAAAAGAGACTGGGTCAATAAATCAAGAAAGAATAACTGATTTTATTGATGCAAATGTTCCGGACTTTAAATCCTATGACGAGCATTCCAAAACAGAAATTATTGAAAAAATTAAACAGTACTTTAAAACCAAAGAATTTTCCGCTGAAACTTTTGAAGAATATGCCTTAAGGGGTACTCCATCTTCCATCCTGATTGATAAAAAAGGCACGTTACGAGATGTGTCTTTTGGTCAAAATGAATTTCTTGAAGAAAAAATCCAGAATTTATTAAACGAGTAAAGGCAATAATAACAATAATTACCCTATTACCATAGATCTCATTGTGTACACTTCCTATGACAATACGTCTCTTGTTAAAATAGTAACACTGCTCAAATCTCACAAATCAGAATACCTATCTGGTCAAGATTTGAGTGATTCTTTGATGTTGAGTCGTGCAGCCGTTTGGAAACATATCAAAAAATTGCAATCTTTAGGATACAAAATTGATTCTAGACCAAAGGCGGGATACAAATTAGTCAAAACTACAGATCTCCTTCTTCCTTGGGAGATAAGCGATGGTCTTGTAACTAAAGTTTTTGGTAAGAGAATTTATTATTTTCATACAATTGATTCTACACAAAATTTTGCAATTGAACTTGCCACAAAAAAGATAGAAAATGGCGCCGTTGTAATTTCAGAAAAACAAACACATGGACGAGGGAGGCTAGATAGAAAATGGGTTTCACCAAGTGGTGGCGTTTGGTTATCATTGATCTTACATCCAGAATTTGATATTTCCAAGTCAACATTATTTCCGTTGATTACATCACTTGCACTTGCTATTGCAATTGAACAAGTTTTAAAAATAAAACCAAAGCTCAAATGGCCTAATGATGTCACAGTAAATGGAAAAAAAGTTGCAGGCATATTGGTTGATGCGTCTGTAGAATCTGGTACAATTGATTATTTAGTACTTGGCATAGGAATTAATTTTAAAATTAATCCTTTAGAAATTGAAAAAAGTATCAAACATACCGTGAATTATTATGGGACCACTACTCTTATCAAGAAAAATCAAAAAACCAGTCCTATAAAATTGGTCCAGAGATTTCTTTTTGAACTTGAAAGACTTTATCAGGCATCACTAGAAAAAGAATCAAAATATCTAATACAGCAATGGACCAGGAGATCTTAAACTAAAGGTAAGTCAATTTCCATTACTTTACCAAATTAACCGCTACCAGACAAAGCACC
>CAZDTF010000044.1:0-8472 GCA_964508325.1 uncultured Nitrosopumilaceae archaeon
CACCAACCGGCATTGTTTTTGACCCATGATGGAATTTGTTGCGATGTGCCAGTGCCAGACTGGGTTGATGGAATTTTCATTATTCCCTGTTGGATCAAGTATTGGATCCCTTTTTCAAAGTCACTATCACCTATTGAATTTTCATGCCACCACTTTGCATTATTTCTAACCCATTGCGGAATCGAGGTGTTGTTTGTGGGCTGTGACGCATTTGGGGAAGATGACAATGATGATGTGCCAGAGCTGCCAGAATGAGTAGAATCGCCTACATAGGTGGCAGTTATTGTTATCATAGTAGAGGGGTTCGAGTGCGGAGTATATGAAAGAGAACAGTGGTTACCTGAAAGTATACAATCATTTGGGGAAAAAGCACCACCAGCACCATTATCGTTCCATGATACAATACCAATCAATGCAGCAGATGGATGTGAAGTGTCTGCAACAGTAGCGGTAAATGTAACTGCATTTCCTGAAGCATATGTTGCAGGATTTGGTGTAACGGTTATTGTTGTAGAATAAAGTGCGTTAGTTGATAATTTGAATAAACTAGAGCTTTGCATATGCGTACCATCGCCTGTATAAGTAGCATTTATTGTTACAACATTAGGGGCGTTTGCATTGGGATTGTACGAAAATACACATACCTTAGATGAGAGCGTGCAGGAAGTCGCGTTAAATGTTCCTGCAGCATTACCATCAGTCCATGATACGGTACCAGTTGGTGTAGTTTTAGAGCTTGATGTGTCATTGACTTTGACAACAAATGAGACTGAACCTCCACTTGACACTGTTAAGGGATTTTGGATAAGGGTTATCGTAGTACCATGCAGTACATTTACTGTCAAAGCTGAAATGCCTGCGCTTCCAGAATGAGTGCTATCCCCTATATATGTAGCAGTGATTGTCGCAGCAGTTGGAGAGTTTAGAGCTGGAGTGTATGATGTGGTACAGGTGCCAGATGCAAGGGTGCAAGAAGATGGATTAAATGTTCCACCAGCACTGCCACTAGTCCATGATATAGTTCCATTTGGAGTAATTGGCAAGCTTGTTGTATCAGTAACTTGGACTACAAATGAAATTGAACTTCCTGTTGATACTGTAGCAGAATTTGGCGTGACAGTTGTTGTAGTAGGACGAATTACGTTTGCCGTAATTTGTGACGAATTAGAGCCGCCATGATGGGCCACATCGCCTGTATAACTTGCAGTAATTGTCACAGTGCTTGGAGAACTTGGAGATGGCGTGTATGTTGTTGTACAACTACCAGATGCAAGTGTACAAGAAGATGGATTAAATGTTCCACCCGCACTGCCACTACTCCATAATATTGTACCAGTTGGAGAAGAAGGAGAACTGGAATTATCAGCAATTATTACTGTAAGTATGGTGTGTCCACCTAGATTCATAATGACAGGATTTGCTGTCACTGCGATAATGATAGAATGAAGTGCACTAGAGCTACCACCATCTGCCATTGCTACAAAGAAAAAATTTCCTGCAAATAATGAACACAGCGACACAGTTGCAATTACAAATATCTTAATTTTAATTTCCAAATAGCCAGATCCTTGCTAGCGTGATGCGAGACAAAGATAAAAACATGATCGTAAATCTGAGTATGATTTATTAAAAAATTACAAATTACGATATAGCTTATTAGGTGATATTTCACAAATTCAATGTGTTACAAAGATTAGATCTTGTGGTCTTGCTTGTTTTTAGCAGTATAGGGATGACATTGGCCTTTGCAGACACTCACGTGGTTATCATGCCAGGTGGAGGTACTAGCAACAATTGCTCGTATACAGAAACCTGCTTTACTCCAAGCATATTGAGTATATCTCCTGGAAATACTGTAACGTGGTCAAACAGTGATAATGTTGCTCACAGTGTAGTAAGTGGTCTACCTTATGCAAAGCCAACCGGAACTGTATTTGATAGCGGGGATATTGCGCCTGGCAAGACCTACTCCTTTACCTTCCAAGATGCTGGAACGTACAAATACTTTGACAAAATCGACAAGTGGATGGTAGGTGAAGTGATCGTTGTATCTGCACAACCATCTCCTGCTGTTCCAGAATTTGGGGCCCTAGCAGGATTGACTGTTCTTGTATCAATTATTGGAGTAATTGTACTAACTAGAACAATGAAAAGTTAATCGGCGTCTTGTTGTGATGGTTTTTGAACTGACAATCCAGTTTATTAGTGATGGACACGTTTTACTTGTGTAATGAATATTTACGATAAAAAATCAGTCCGTTGTTCCAAATGTGACAGATTCATTGGAGAGATTGATTATGATGCAGTAGTTGTACAACCAAAATGCGGTCGTTGTGCCAATCCCTTACCAGAAGGCGACGACAAGGTTCTATACATTGTAAATAAATTCAACAAGAATCCACAAAATTTAGCACAACCATTGGATGAAACCCTCGCATAATTTTCTCCACACTGTAGCGTCTCTGCGCTAATACTAGAAATTCCTAACATGCCACGGGCAGTTTCATACCAGATCCATTAAGATTAGATATAGACGTGAGAAAATTCTCTAATTCTTTTGAATTATTAAAATAATTTAAAGATTAAAGAATAGTATTTTCATTTGAGTGTACTTGCAGCTAGAATTCCATTTGCCCAGTAAAATCCAGTTTGGCCAGACGGCAATATGTCATATGTATAGGTTCCATTGTATGACAACTGTTCGGTACTTTTTATTTTAGAGCTGTCAAGAGTATCTCCAACTAGTAACTCCCCAAAGAGCCTCCCATCTGAGGTTGGATGATTTGGAGAGACATACAGTTGTCTTTTATCAGCTAAAACGAGATGAACCATCCTATGATCTGGAGGAGCCAAAGTTCTTCCTGTTTTTAATATGATTGCGGTTTGCTTGTGGCCAGAACTGTCTTGTGTCAATACTGCCATTCCAATCTTTAGTTCTTTGACATTGATAGGACCATTTGGCGTATCAATTACAGTATTTTCAGAAAGGCAGATTGGGCAGGGTCTATTTTGATATTCTTTTTTAAGAAATGTAGCGGTGTTATTACTAATATTAACAAGAGTTAGCTCAACAGTACAACCATTGCTTGCACTATCTCCAATGTGCAAAGTTATTGGGTAACCTACATTTGTTGCAAGAGGATATTCTCTAAAATCCAACCCCTGGATACTATCAGGGAGGATCTTTTGCACAAGTAACGGCCCTTCTCTTTGACCTTCACTTAATGTTACAACAATTCCATTATTTTCTTGGCTTTGTGCCCAGCCAAGTGTGACTAGTTTTGCAACATGAATCGAGTTTACACAAGCTGGTGACCCATCTTCTGCCTTGATGACTAGTTGAAGGCCTTGTTCGCATTTTACGTCTTTTGCGGCAATTCCTTCTTTGAATTGCTTGAGCGGAGGTACAACGGAGGTTGTTTGCAAAGTTGGTGCAGTTATTGTAAACAAGAATGATTTTGAAATGGTTTTTTCAATTTCTGACTGGTTTGCATCTGTTTGATTTCTAATAGAATAAGGAATTGTTACGGTTGCATTTGCAGTTCCTTCTTCTGTTGCCCTGTAAGTCAGGGCAAAACTAGGACTAGTTATTGTAGTTTTTCCGCTAGGTTCTATTTTTTGCAACACCGCCATAGCTGGACATATTATTTGGTTTTGGTTAACTGCGACATGATTATCAAAGGTTACAGAAAATGGCGCTTGACAAACACCACTGGTTAGGAAAATTGGAATGGGATAATTGTTAACAAGAGTTGCATTAACTTTGAATGTGTCTCCAACTTTGATTGTCGACGGTTGCACTTGAATATCTTGAATCTCCACATTGCTTGTATTGCTTGGAATTGTGGAAATGATTTTAGAAATCATACCAGAATAGCCAACAATATTCATCTCTGGTGTTGCTCCAGTCATCATGGGGCAGTTGTAATTTCCATTAAAGTACCTGTCCAAAATTGCAGGATTTACTTCTGACTCGTTAAGACCCACTACTAGTGGAGACTCGCCACAAAAAAACAAAAATAATGAATAAACTCCTTTGATGTCATTTTTTGCCGTTATAGTATAAGTGACAGCAACACTGCTTTTGTTTGCGGTAATTGAACTTGGGGATGCAATAATGGTAAGATCTTTAGAAGTAATAGGATTAGGATCTGACAAATTCGTATTGAGCTGTGGCATGGGATCCCAAGTGTGGTTGTCCAACACATGAAAAGTAAAATTTGCATAAATATGACCGACTGAATTTGATTTCATAAATAATACCGGACCACTAGTGTTTTCAGCATATACAATGCCAGTGCCGGTAATCGATATTGCAAGAATTGAAATTATAGATAATCGCAAATATAAAATCAAGATATGACCTGTAGCCCAATGCCTACTTTAATTTTACTGAGAAATCTTACTGAGAAATCTTACTGAGAAGTCATACTGATAATTTCTACCAAATGACTATATGGTTTGGCATAAAGAAATCGTTAATGAAGATAAAAGATTTTTTTCGAATGATTCAAACGCAAGGATTGGATACATGCGAGGTTTAGTTTGTGGCCCTGATAATCAACAAAAAATCACTAGATTTAAGTCATAAAAAAATTACTATAGACCAGATCGAAAGCAAGGAAGACCAATGGATAACTATTGACGATCCCAATTCCGCTAAAACGGTTCTTGGAGCATACAGTGATGAACAAAAAAGATTGATTTTGGAGGCTATTCAAAATGAATCATATACTTTTTCAGAACTTTTAAAAATTTGCGATATTCCCCAAGTTAGTTTCTACAGAAAAATAAATTCTTTAATACAAGAAGGCTTGCTTGTAAAAAAATTTTTGTTTATCAAATCCAATCATCGGAGAATTAAATATAAAGCAGTATTTAAAAATCTGCAAATCAATATTGACGGCAACAGAATTATTGTGCAGGGCAAACTCAACAAAAATTTCTGAAAAATGATTCTGATGGTTTTTGAATTGCCAGACTGTTCTCCAAGGATTATCCAACATTTTTGTTGCAAAAACCTCTTTAATTGATATATAATTTTGTGAACCAAGTGCAGACATGAGAACAATACCAACAATAGAAAACGAGTCGAGACTGGAACAAAGCTTGACTTGCAAGCCATTGTATTCTAAAAATATGCTCCTAGAAGGTGGCTTGTTCAAGGAACAAAGACTAAGCTGTGCAAATCACTCAGATGAGGAGATAGTTCTTCATAAAATAGGATGGAAAAACTTTATTTGCCCAAAATGTGGCCGTGACTACTCTATTGGAAGAAAGATAATATCATGATACACAAAATCTCATTTTGCATTTGATCTAATCAAAAAAGATTATCGATTAAAAAATTAGCGTATCTTTATAGATTCAGCAATCAGTTGCAACTTGAAATCTCAATTTATCTTGAAGCAAGAGCGTCAAGTGCAAATGTGGGCACTCCATCTGTTATGATAACAATATTGACTATCTGTCCTGAGTCAAGTGACGCTCCAGATGAATCAAATGTAGCGCTAGATGGCGTCATTGTGGTTTTCCAATTAGGGCCAATCCAGGCCTTGAGGATCTTTACGTCGTGTGTCTGCTCAGATACTACAATGTGATTTATTGCAAGAGTGCCATCATATGATACCGATACAAAAGATGTAAACTTGCCAGATCCTGTTTCATAAGCAACAATTCCACTTATGTGACCATCTAAGATACTTGGCAGAGTGTTTTCTTCGTTATAGGCCGCCTTTTTAATAGAGCTTGCCTGTTGCACGTTCTTTGCTACCATTGCACTTTTCATGTTCTTTAGTTGATGATTCATCATTTTTTGTATCCACATATTCCATTCTCCTGGTTTGCATAGGTATTCTCCACATACTTTTGGCCCTCCAAGTGTACGAAATGTATAATGGCCGTCGTTAAAATCCATCCTAGCTATCAGTGCATTTGCTTGAGGCAATAGTAGAATCATAGTTGCGGCAACTAGCAGCATTGCGGTGAGAAATAGTCTCATCTTAAAGATAAAAATTCTTTGTAAACCTATAACCCTTGCTAAGATAAGCTGTGGAAGAGCTTTATTCTACTTTGATTTGTTAGAAAATAAGAAATATGCTAGTGAAAACTTTTTTGTTGTGTGTATGCTGATTTCCGTTGTTAAGAATACAAGAGAGTGACAAGATTGCTGCAAGATGTAGAGTTTTCATCTAATTGCAAAACTCCTTTCCTAATTTTTCATACTAAATTTTGGCTTTAATCATATGGATAACAATTAGATTTATTGAAGATAGATAGAAACAGTCTTTGTTTGTCCAAGGTTTGTCATTGTGATAGTCCATTGCCCGGTTTGATCAGATGATATCGTTGAAAAAATCAAAACATAAGAACCATCAGATCGTACAGTTGTTGAAGTATTGTACGTCTTTCCTGTCGGACCACTCAAAACTCCGGTAACAGATGTACCAGATGCACCAGTTCCTGTTACCTGAACTAGATCACCTCTCTGGTATACTGACTTGTCAGTTTGAGCTGTAAACGAACTTGAACTAGAGCTTGCTGATCCAACATTGATAGATAGAGTCTTGGTTTGTCCAAGGTTTGTTACTGTAATATTCCACTGCCCGACTTCATCAGATGAGGTGATCGAAAAAATCATGACATAAGAACCATCACCCTGAATAGTTACCGTACTAGCGTATGTCTTTCCTGATGGGCTTGTCATAATTGCATTCACAGACGTACCAGCTGTTCCCGTTCCTGTTACCTGAACTAGATCACCTCTCTGGTATACTGACTTGTCAGTTTGAGCTGTAAACGAACTTGAACTAGTGGAGGTAGTCTGACTCGTGCTTGGAGGCCCAATCGTAATTGGTTGTGATTGCGTCTGCTGATCAGATACTAGCTGAATCTTATAATTTCCTGCAAGAATAGAGCTTGGAAGCTGTAAACTATAAGATACCTTTCCTGTAGAGTCTGCATTTGTATCTTTATGCACCAGTACAAATCCATCATTGTCAAGTAATTCTACTTGAATTGATTTTAACGGACTTGCACCAATAGCTGTTATTTTTATAGAGTCACCTGGAGAATAAGCAGCCTTGTCTAAAACCAATGCCAATGTGGCAGTTGATGATGCGGTTTGTGCTATTTGAGTGTCCTTATTTTCAATATCGTTTAATTTTCCCTGAATAGCTGCAACATTATTTTTTAATGTGTCCAAAACTGCCACGTTGCTACTTATGGAATCAATTTGTGAACTCATTGAACTTACCTGTGATTTTAACGAATCAAGTTCTGCGGTATAATCAGGGATTTTGGTTTGTTCTGGTTTTGCTTGAATTTGTGTGTTTATGGTCAATATCCCATAGACTGCAGCAGAAGCTACCAAGAGAGTCAATACACCTATAGTCACTATCGCGTAATCTCGTAACACTATAACGATTTCGCTTTGTAATAATATAGGATTTACTTCTCTTTCCTACTAAAAGGTAATTAACAATTTTCATTTTTAAAATCATAAGAATCCACAATTAGAGTGAGACGGATAGCGGTCTAGAAACCCAGCTACCATATGGTATTGTTTTTGAATCATTTTAGAAAGTTCTAGAACAATGTTTTTGAAGTAAATGGAAAAATGAATTGATCTAAATCATTTGTTAATCATTTTTTCCAAATAACACCATGCTCACAATCAATATCGGACTGGTAATTTTGGGAATGGCAATCCCAATTGTGATGGTAATTTTTTGGTCAAAGATTGCAAAAATACTTGATACAAAGATTGAGAATAAATCTCACGGTATCGTTTTAAACGGAAATACCTCCTACAAATTCCTAGAGTGGATATATCACCACAAGTCAAAATTCAATATCCTCATGGCATCTATTGTAACAATAATTGAATTTCTTGCGTTAATACCATTTTAGAGTGGATAAATCAAAGTAGAATGATTTTGATTTGTTTGAAAGTGTTTTATGGTTTATGAAACACTTCTTTCTATTCTTTGGCCACCTTCATCTGTAAAATAGGTCTCATGGCCAGTATTTTCAAAATGCGATGTGAAATTAACGTCTAACTCGTCTAGCGTATTTCCCCGTACTTGAAATTCACACACGACACAGGTTCCTCTCTTTTCTCCAGGCATACCGTTTTGTATAATGTACTTGTTATTATTTATCTTGAATCCATTTCTTATTATTATATATGAACTAGGTTTGAATCCTGTAAGACTCGCTTACGTTATGAGATACGTCATGATTTGCTAGAGAATCGTTAGAATATCAATTGAGACATACAAACTATTTTAGTTAAAACGATGCAAGTCGTACATAGTTATCATGAAAGCAAGAGAAAGTAGGATTGGATGTCTTTTTTTAATTGGATTAGGAACATGGCTTACTATTGTTGAGTTTCCATCTATAGTGTCTCGTTATAATTTACATACTCCCATGTTAGGTGGCTGGGGACTTTTTATCCCAATATTGATG
>CAZDTF010000045.1:0-1465 GCA_964508325.1 uncultured Nitrosopumilaceae archaeon
TTTCCTTCAGAGTAGACATTATTTCCTATTGCTTCTAGGGCAAGTACCTCAAATGACTTTTCGTTTGAATCTATCGATGCTTCATACACTAACTTTCTAATGGTTGCGTTGACGTTCTGTTCTGTATATGGTTGGTCTTGAGCTAATTTTGCATCTATTACTCCAGAAATTGATGAACGAATTATCACTGTAGGATCCTTGCTGTTGTCTGTGGCAACTATTATCTTGATTGTTTTTGTATCACATATATCATAAGATACTTTCTGGATCTTAAGATAGTGTACCAGTTGTCCACCAAATCCTGTAGCTCCACTTCCAGTACTGCCTCCTGAAGGTCCAATACCTGTTGCTCCACCACCTCCGCCTCCACTGGATGAAGAAGATGAGGATGATCCAGAGCCTAATGAAGATGAGGAACCAAATGTTGCGTATCCAGTAAAGTGTTTTGTCCAAACCACAAGGTCAGAACCTACCATAATTTTACAATTTCCTGCAGCAGATAGCCCATTGTTTGTGGCTAGTGTATCATCACGACAAGTTGTGGTAATTTCTGTAAATGGAATAACTGAACTAAAGTAACCTACACGCTTTCCTGCATCACCCATAAATGAAATGCGAACTGCCTTGTCGAAAGTTAATGTTGTAGAGTTGAATCCTATCTCGATGCTCTTACTTGGTGTGATGATTGTGTTTGGTTCTCGTGGTAGTGGTGGATTTGACACAACAGTTGGTAGAGTAACAATACCTCTCCAGTTTGTAGGACCATCTACAGTTATTCCTGCTGGAATTATTATCTGAATGTCAGGTTGAGGACCTCCGTTAGTATTTTTGGTGATTATTAAAGCATTATTTACCTGTACTGTATTTGTGCTGCCATTTTGAAGTATTTTTGAATAATTAAGATCTGCAGTAGTTACTGTTGATGGAATAGTTATGGTTGATAAAGATGCATTGCTGCTTGAAATAACCAGGTCTGTTAGGACCGGATCTACTGTTATTATCTTTTGTATATTGGAAACAAGGTTTTGGTTTGGTGCAAGATTTTCTCCAATTACGTCATCAATTATTATTTTTTCTGATAGAGACATAGATAGTATTTTAAATGCTGATTCTTGCAGAGTGATTGATTCTAGTAGAATCACAGTTTTTGATACGTGTGTTGATAGTGAACCATCATTAACTGAAATAGATTGTGATAAGGACATGGATGGTTTCATGGATGTAGTGTCTGATGTTGTGATTGACTCTGATAGTAATAACACTTTGGCATTACTTAGTTGGGATGTTAACGTTAATGATTCTGAAAGTGACATGGATAGTGAATTTATCAGCTGATCTGATGTTGTGATTGATTCTGATAGTGTGACAGCTTTTGCTGCATTAGTTGATACTGCATCGCTGAAGGATAACGATTCTGAAAGTGACATGGATAGTGAATTTATCAGCTGATCTGATGTTGTGATTG
>CAZDTF010000045.1:1565-8408 GCA_964508325.1 uncultured Nitrosopumilaceae archaeon
TAGTGTTATAGATTCTGATAGTGATTTTGTTGGAGTCTTGGATACTGCATCTGTTAGTGTTATAGATTCTGATAGTGATTTTGTTGGAGTCTTGGATACTGCATCTGTTGCTGTGATTGATTCTGTTAGAGTTACTCCTTTACCTTTAGATACTTGAACTGATAGTGTGATTGATTCTGATAGGGACTTGGATGGTGACTTGGATAGATTATCTGATGTGGTGATGGTTTCTGTTAGTGATTTAGATGGTGTCTCGGATGTTTTTCCATCATTGATTGATAATGATTCCGTCAATGTCCGAGTGAATATTGCACCTGTTGATGCTGAAGCTGTTATTGATACAGATTCCACTGGAGCTATGAGGGAACTAGCTACTTTGATTTCTGTTATAGCCATTGACCACGAATGTGATGTGCCCTGAGCCCAAGTTTCCTTAAAAGTACCTTTGCTGGCAGTTGCCTTATAGCCACCAGCCCCAGCAGTCATGTTTGTTCCTCCTGCATTGCCATACCATATCCTAGTTTGTCCACTTGAAGGAGTATCGGTAGGATTGGCTGAAGGCGAGGACACTTCAAAAAGCCAGCTATTCTTTGTTTGTGTAGTAATTGTTGCAATCGTAGCAGGTTCTGAATTATCGGTAGAGTTTGTAGCACTATTTGCTGGTAAAGAAGATTGATCAACTCCAGAAAATGATGCAGCACCTATTACTGCAGCATCAGGGGCACCACTAAAGCTCACTTTGACAGTGTGTGATCCACTAGCAGGGTTGAGTAATCCGTAGATCGCAGTGTGAGTTCTTGTACTATGAACATCTGTATTCGATATTAAATTACTTAAAATTGATGTACTATCAAGCTGTACGTCTGAGATCGTAGGATGAGTACCGCTAGCAATTCTCCAACTAACGCCGACTAGCAACAATCTATTTGGACCAGAACCAATAGTAAAACTGGCAGTAGTAATAGGTGTGCTCGTTCCATTTGTGGTAATAGAACTATCCAAATTGATTTGGTGAGTAATTAACACAGATACCGAGTCTGTCATTGTGACTGTTTCTAGTAAGGACGGTTTCGTAATTGGATTAATTACTATGCCTGCAGTTGCCCAGTCCATTGTACTAGGATATAGTGTTAGAGTTGGTCCATCAGAACCTGTTCCTGTTACTTTCTGATATACAGTCATGTTTTCAACAGTACCACCAGTAGAAGCAGTAAAGTTTACAGAACTAAATGAATTACTTGCGGGTTGAGCTTTATCATTGCCAATTGCTGCTGCCGCAAAGAACATTGAACGCGTATTAGTTGATTGCAATGAAGTAACTGCAGAACTTGAAGAAACTCCACCGCTACATGTTGGACTTGTAGGAGGATTAACTTGTCCATTGGTATTTTGTCCTGCAGTTGCAGTAGACTTGGAGTCTACTGGGTTAGTTGAATTTACGTTAGAATAGCTAGCAACTACTAGCGCAATTGCAGAATTTGATCCAGTAGTTGCCGTTATTGTAAATGGAGTTGCTGGTGATCCAAAAGCCCAGAAAATAGTAGCTTGACGAGCGTTAGTTCCCGAACATTCGTTTATTGCTTGATTCCAAGTAAGATGAGTTGCTAATGAATCTGAGATAGTTGGGGGACTAGTAACTCTATCTACAACAGCAACTGCATACAACAGATTGGTACCTCCAGGAATAGTAGCAGTAGTTGCAGTTGATGTGAGGCCATTATTTCTTCCAGTCTCGCTTTTCACAAAGATTGGCGCTGCTGGATCAACAATATAATCAAAGTCTACTGGGTTTCCGACAATTTTCAGATCAAAGGTATCCTGCGTTTTGTTCAAGTTGGTTAATAAGATTCTGTATACGCTGTCTTGTGTTATATTTCCAAACTGAGCTACAAGTTGGTTGGAGTCTTTTTCATAGACTTCAACGCTAGCATTTGAATAGTTACTTTTTGCAAAAATGGTAATATCATTGCTGCTTGTAAGGTTCTTGCCAAATGTTACCCTGATGTAATTGCCTATAGGTATATCGCCAGTCCAATAGCCATCTCTTGCTTGAACTTGTGGATAGAGGTCTTGGACAAAACTCCTGTTTGAATCTAACTGCTGGGCAGCTGAAATATAGATTATACCTTCGATTGAAAACTCTTGTTCAGAGAGTTTTGGGACAATCCATTGCATCTGGTCTACTATTCCGTTGCTATTGGTATCCGCAAATTGTACAGCAAATCGAGGATCCTTTGTTACATCAACCTTGGAACCGTTTATCATCCAGTATAGCTTGAAATGTACTCCCTTTGCAACCAAACTCTCTGGAATGTTAGAGTATGATTTGACTTCAGTATAATGCAGCGTAGAGTTATGTTCAACGATTACTGTTTTATTGTATAATTGTGGAGTGGACTGGTTTGTTTCTATTGTATAAGGAGCAGGAGTGACAAATTGTATATTATATGCCTGAGAAGTTTCATTTACGACAAGTAGTTTTGTTGGCTTGTTTTGTTGTACTGAACCTGGAAGATTATCCAAAGATGCCACAGGTGCAGTATCATTACCTATGGTGATGGTCTGGTTTGCTTGATCTATCTGTGTAGCATTTGCATTATCTATGAATGATATCTTGGAAGAGTTTGTTTTTGGAATGTCCTGATTATCTGAGATTCCCTTAATATTTGAAAATTTGGATGGGTTTAGAGGCGGAAGGTTTGTTGTTGTGTTAGCCGTATAAACTGTATATACGCTTGTGTCGTTTGCAGTTTCGACGCTTATAATCTTGGCATCTTTTGGAAGTTCTACTGCTACTATATTGGTTTGGTTGGATAGTGTTACATTCTGAGTCCAAATTACTGGCTTGTTGATCTGAATAGGAGCGTGGTTCAATTCGAAATTAGCGATTGTTGCGTTGGTTTGTGAAGTGCCATTTAGTAGAGATGTGGTGTTGAGCAGAGATGTATTGTTATTGAGTATCTTCAGTGATGTAACATTGTCTGATATGGTAAGGTTGTCATTAATGGTAAAGTTGAATGGTACACCAGATGGAACAAAATATGCAGGTGTAGTATAGTTGGCTAATATCTTCAGTGATGTAACATTGTCTGATATGGTAAGGTTGTCATTAATGGTAGAGTTGAATGGTACACCAGATGGAACAAAATATGCAGGTGTAGTATAGTTGGCTAATATCTTCAGTGATGTAACATTGTCTGATATGGTAAGGTTGTCATTAATGGTAGAGTTGAATGGAGTCTGAAGTGTGGTTGTATTAGTATGTGTGATTGTTGTTGTAGAATTAAGTGAAACATTATCTAGAATGCTAATTTGATCAGATAATGTAGAGTTGTTGGTATAATTGGCTGGTATTCTTAGTGCTGATACATTGTCTGATATGGTAAGATTACCATTAATAGTGGAATTGGTTATGGCTTGTAGAGATCCTATGGATGAACTTAGTTTTCCTGAAAGTAAGTTGTTGTCATACAAATTGTTAATCTGGGATTGATCCAAGACAGAATCATAAAGGTTCACATTTTCAATGGAACCAGAAAATTCGTTGCTTGTTTTTCCTCTTAAGCTATTAAGATATGCGCCAATTACAATATCAGCATCAGATGATATCTGGTCAACTGTCTTTGTTGTTAGTTTTCCATTAACTGAGATTGTTGATATTCCAGTTATTGCAAGCGTGGATTGCAGTGTGCCGTTTACGTAAATGCTAATTGCGGTTCCGTTAAAAGTAGCAGCAATGTGTGTCCAGTTTTCTCCAATCGGAGTAGTAGAGTTGACAGTTTGCCATTTTATGCCATCAAAGACTGAAAACGTAGCTATTTTGGTTGGAGGTATGATGTTATTAATAGAAAGGGCAAACTGGTTTTCTTTGCTTATTATTGTAAATACTGGGGAGCCTTGACTATAGTCTGGTTTTATCCACGCTGACAGAGTTAGTGCTGAAAGGTTTCGTGTAGAGTTATCTTTAGTGGTTATATATCCTGCTCCAACAAGTTTGAGTGATGTTATATCTGATTTGTTCTCGATTTTCGTACTGCCTACAGTAGTTAAGTTTTGAACTTGAGAATTAAATTGCCATGATCTTGTTGCATTTTGAATTAATGTGTTATGTGAGGTAGAATTGATTGCAACACGATCAGAAATGCTCACCTGATCATCTAAGAGAGGAATGATTTGTCTTATAGGTGCAGTAGAGTTGAGTGCCACTGTATCTGAAACATCAAATTGCTCGGAAAAAACGGGATTGATTGATGTAACATTAGTTGGAACATTCGTTGATGACATATTAGTATGTGCTACTGGCCCTGTAGAATTCATTGCAATTGTGTCAAGAATAGTGATTTCACCGTTCAAGGTAGGGTTGTTTGAGGAATTGGTTGGAATATTCAATATACTTGAATTGATTTGAGGAATAACATTTTCTGTATTTGAGGATGAATTTGTTGAGGCAGAATTGGTTTGTGTGTTATTGCTTTCTTGAGCATACGCAGTACCCCAATAATGCTCTGATGTTAACAAAGGTGTTGTTGACGATGAAGCAACAATTATTATAATAAAACAAAATGACAAAATTCTATTTCCATTAATTCGGGTTTTTGCCTCCTCCGAGCGAATTAAAATATAACCCGAAAGAGGAACCAGCAACAAAAGCATTGTTGGATTTTTTACATGAACTACATCGTAAGTAAATTCAATAAGATTTTTTTCTATTAGGTTGGTAGTTTTAAAAAATGATTTTATTTCATATTTGGAAGCAAGTTGAAAATCCTTTGTGATTAAATCAATTGGTGAATATTTTGATCCAGATCCAAAATTATTTTCTATCTGTAAAACAATAGATGATAATTTGGTAAATTGGTTTTCAGATTTTATCATTGATTCATCAATCGATGTAGTTAGAGTTGATGGGGTGCTCTCTACAACAATATTTTTTCCATTAAATCTTATTCTTTCTGTATTTGAAATTTTTTCCAGTGTTGCTAATCTTTCAGAATTTTCTTTTAGCGTAGCAATTGTTTTTGGTGTAAAATTGTTTGATTCAATTGCAATATTTTCAGATAAGCTTATTTTTTTGGAATCTGTTGATGTTGTTGTAATTGGATCAATGTGTTTGTGATCTGACATGTCATTAGTACTAACACCCATTTTTTCCTCTAGGTTAATTACATGATTCTGTGGGATCGAATTTATTTTAGTGTTGAATTCTGGATTGGTAAAAAATTTGTTGTAACCAAAATTTACTGAATCTGCGCTTGCATTTGTTAAGAGGGAGATTGCCAGTACAAAAAAGATTGTCAAGGAAATTGTTTTTGTTTTCAATTAATTTTCATCCCGATTTTTATATGATTGGTAGAAACCTTTACTGCAGATCCGGTCTGAAACAAAACTGTAGAAAGTTTGGTGTGGGTTTGGATCTACAATATCCATTGGATATACTAAAACAAAAATAGATTTTCCACTAATCATCTTACAATTAATAAAATTTTATAATCATTAAGAGAGGCGGAATTACTCAGGAAATACTGGGTCCATGATGGAAATAGGTGCTAGATACCCTTCCATTTTGGAAAAAAATGATGTAAAACAGGTACAAATGGTGTTTTTTATTTTGATCTTGTTAGAAAAAAATCTGTTATTCGTTTTCAAAAATAAAATTGGTTATGAAAAGTTTGGGTCGACGTAAATAAAATATTTTATAATCCAGATTTATAGAATAAAAATTTCAGTATGGAGGAAATCCAAGGACATGTGCTTTCTTATATGAACATAAAATATGTCTTATACGAGTATAAACATTCGTATAAGATATTATAAATGAAATTTCTAATAAGCTCTGCAAAGGGCAATTTTTCAATTTGCACAAACATAAAATCAACGCCATAAATAATATAGAATGACTATAGTGAGACTCTAACAATGCTTCCATTTGGTTGTGTTTCTTTGAAAGCAATTCCCTCAAATCGTAGTATCGTTGTACTTTTTCTCTTCCAACAATCCTGTGGAGCTCCCGCTTTTTCACATGTATGACTAAGAAATTCCTCTTCATTCCAACCATACTCCATCGGAACTTGGGGCAAAAGAAGACCAGAACCAAATTCCCATTTTACAATAAGACCATCTCTTCCTACCTTTATCTTGGTAAGATATTCAATAGGATTTGTCACTTTTACCTCTTCAGGAGTAGTCAAAATTGTTACCTCAAAGGAAATTTCATCTAGTTCTTCAAATCTAACAAGTGGAAATCGTGGGTCTTCAGTAGCAGAAGCAATCGCGGCATCAACAAGAGATTGATAAAGTCTTTTTGTCGGTGTTGGAAATCCAATACATCCTCTAAGATTTTCTTTCTTGTTTAAAGTTACAAAAACTCCTGAATTATAGGAAAATTTTGACTTGAAGTCTTCCTGTAAAGTAATTTTTTTTCTATCCTTAAGAAATTCAGTCACTGCTGTTCTTGCTGTCCTTACTAATAGTTCCCCATCATGATTTGATAGACTCATTGAAATCTATTGTTTAATTTGTTTACAAATTCTTGAAGTTTTTCAAAGTGAGTTCCCTCCCAATAGATCTTTTTACACAAATCACACATCCAAAAATTTTCTTCCCTTTCTAGCACCCCTTCAGGAACTTTGCCTATGATTCTGTGTTTTTCTACTGGTTGCAGATTTCCGTTGCAAGTAATGCAACGAGAATTGTTTGTATCCATTACAAACTTATCAAATTTTATTTTTGCATTTATCTGTGCAATTTGTTCAAATTCATCATTTCCTCTAATAAGGATGGCATGAACATTTTGCTTTTCAGCATTCTTGGTAAGTTGTTCATCTTTTGTTAAGATTATTCGTT
>CAZDTF010000046.1:0-8284 GCA_964508325.1 uncultured Nitrosopumilaceae archaeon
TGTAATTGCAATTGTGAATTTCTTTTTTTGATTTTTTTCTTTAGGAGTTGAATCAAAGGAGGAAACTTTATTTCCAATTTGTATGATTTTATCAATATTTATAAAATCAGACATTGTTTTTGCTATGTTTGATATCGTTGATTGAAGTTGTCTTTGCTCAGAAACCGGAATCAATCCAAGGTGCCTTGACTCCATGATAAGTCCAGGATTTCGTGGAATCACACCAATAATAGGAATTTTCAGAGAAGAAAGTGCCTGTCTACATAGATCCTCATGTTTTTTGCTGCCAATATTATTTAGAATAAACCCAGCAATCCTAGAATTCTTATGAAATTTCACAAACCCTAATGCAGTTGCTGCAATTGATCGTGCAGTCTTGCTTGCATCCAAGACAAGAATTACTGGAGTTTTTAAAATAGATGCCACATGATGGGTACTGGAATAGTTTGAATCACCAGAAAATCCGTCATAATATCCCATAACGCCCTCAATTATAGAAAAGTCTGAATCAAAATTTTTTACAAAGCTTTTAACAATTCCAGTTGAGCCCATAAGCCACGGGTCCAAGTTTCGCGTAGGTTTTCCAGATACGAAACTAAGATAGCTGGGATCTATAAAATCAGGTCCAACCTTGAAGGATTGTACAGAATATCCTTTCTTTTTGATTCCATGTATTATTGCACATGCAATTGAGGTCTTGCCAACACCACTTGTAGTTCCAGCAAGTACAATTCTTGGGATTTTCAATTCTCAACAATATTACTGAATTTTATTTAAATTGATGTTTACTGTTCAGATCTTATACTTTTTATCATATCAAATAGCTGCCTAGCAGCTAATTTGGGATGGTGTGTTGCTAGCTTGACCATGTTACCCATACTAAAATCAGCTTTTACAAAATCCAAAAATTCTTCTGCTGAAAGCTCTTTGATTATTGCAATTTCCTTATCCCATTCTTCATCTGACAGATTAAGCCATCTGCTTTGCACTTTTACTGCGGCTTTTATCTTAGATCCTATTGCCTTTTTCCAATTTTCTTCGTATGGTTTTAGGGCTTCCTTTGATGTGTCATTTTTGAGAACTGCTTCGGCACCTACCTGACCTGCTACTCTTCCAAACTCTATTGCATATCTGATTCCTTCCAAGACTAGTGGATTTGCTTGTCCAGCAGCATCTCCAACCAGCAGTAGGTTATCTGCTATAGTATTGTGGGTTAATCCTTCATTCGGAATTAGTCCATAATGGAATTCTATTGGAACAATTCTGCCCAAGCTTCCTATCGGACCCGGTTTTTTATCAATTAGCTCAAGCAATCTTTGAGTTGGATCAATTTGTGATTCTGGTTTTCCCACACCAACACCAATTCTTATCTTGTTTTTTCCTAATGGAAAGATCCAAGCATATCCAGCTGGAGAGTATTGTTGTCCAACCATAAGATACCAAGTTTGTGGATCAATGGTATCAACATATGCTTCAAACTCTGCACCAACACCAAATCTTTTCCATTGGGATACGGTACCGGTATTTTTTCCAATTACGGAATAAAATCCGCTTGCATCTATCACAAGTTTTGAGCGAAAAATAAGATCCTCTTTTATTGATGTAGCCTTGACTCCTATCAACTTTCCACTCTCCTCAAGTATGCCAGTCACATTGGTTCTAACAAAAATGTCTGTGCCGGCACTCGCTGCTTGATATGCAAGAAACTGATAAGTTCTTCTTACATCCAAGACTGCAGCTTGAGGTTCAGAACTTGTTATTGTTACATGGTTATTTGCTGAATAAAATGAATAATTCTTAATTGGGTTATAACAATCAGAAGGAATTCCAAAAGATTTTGCTTCCTTAATCCAAGTAACACCACTTGTTCGAACTGAATGCCCTATTGCTTCTTCCCGTTCAAGTACAGCAACACGGATGCCTTTTTTTGCTGCTGACCATGCTGCAGATAGGCCAGCTGGTCCGCCACCCACTATAACAATATCGAAATCACATTCCCTTTTCAAACAAGCAATATTTTTTCTATGATTATTATAAACTACGCATTTTTCTACTGTAAAATAATAGACAATTTTGATCCGAATCTTTTTAGTTCGCATTTGAAACCAAAAATTGATGAGAAAAGATGGGCTTGTAATAGTGTACACAGGCAAAGGAAAGGGCAAGACAACTGCTGCACTAGGGATGGCTTTGCGAGCAGTAGGATATAATTACAAAATTTGCATGATTCAATTCATCAAAGGCTCTTGGCACTATGGTGAGATGACTTCATCAAAGAGGCTAGAGCCTGAGTTTGAGTTAACTGCCATAGGAAAGGGTTTCGTTGGAATTATCGATGACAAAAGCCCGATTGAATTACATAAAGAGATTGCTGTTGAAGCTCTTCGCATAGCAAAAGAAAAGATCCAATCAAAAAAATACAATATAGTAATACTCGACGAGATAAATTACGCCATTAATCTTGGATTGATAAAATTAGAAGATGTTTTAGAAATAATAAAAATGAAACCTCCAAGTTTAAACTTGGTTCTTACTGGAAATCATGCCAAAGATGAGATAATAAAAGTTGCAGATCTTGTTACAGAAATGAGAGAAATAAAACATCCATTCAAAGAAGGAATTAAAGCCAAGAAAGGTGTAGATTTCTAACCAGCAACATTAAATTACGTAATAAAAATTTAAAAAACTATGACTACTGCTGTCCAAGAACTTCCAGAAGTGGGTGAAATTGTTGTTGCCACTGTTACAAAAATTATGGATCAGGGAGCATATGTTACTCTTGATGAATACAATAACATTCAGGGGTTTTTACATATATCTGAAATTGCAACTGGTTGGATAAGACATGTAGAAAAATTTCTCAAAGTTGGAGAAAAAAAAGTACTTTTAGTAAAACGCATAAACACAGCCAGATCTGAAATTGATTTATCGTTAAAACAAATTTCAAGCGATCAAAAAAAGAAAAAGCTTCTCGAATTAAAAAGAAAAGAAAAAGAGAAGGTCCTTGTTGATAGTTTAAAAACAAAAGCAGATCTTTCCCAAACAGAGGTTGAAAAAATAGAAGAAGTTCTAATTAACAAGTTTAGTTCTGTTTATGATGCCTTTTCAGAAATAGTATCAAAAGGAATGAGTATTTTGGATGGTCTTAATCTATCTACTAAGGTACTAAAAACAATAGAAGAAATCAGTTCTAAGATCCAAGTACCTCATGTAGAGATACGTGGCGTATTAGAGCTTACATGTACCAAACCCAATGGAGTTGAAATTATAAAAAAAGCACTTCTGGATGCTATTGAAAATAAAGGAGTCGGTGTGGAAGTAATCTATATTGGAGCTCCAAAATATAGATTAACAATTTCAGCCCAAAATTTCAAGACCGCCGAAAAAGAACTCAAACCAATCCTTTCAGAAATTCAAGATATTATAGAAAAAAAAGGTGGTACTTTCAAATTCATTAGGGAAGAATCAAAGAAAACGCGTGAGGGGTAATATGCGGTTTCAGATGCGCAAATGTCCCGATTGTAAACGATATACACTAAAAGATGAGTGCCCAAAGTGTGGAAACAAAACTGTAACAGTTCATCCTGGAAAATATTCTCCAGATGATAAATATGCAAGATATAGAATTTCTGATCGATACAAATAATCTATTTTGTACCTATACCATTTGAGGATGTGTTTGTGGAACTAGCCGGAGATTGGCTTTCATTGGATTGGATAACAATCTTGCTAACACGTGCTTCTTCGGGATCTACTGGTTGATTTGTAGTTGGATCCGTTTTAATAGATGCTATCTTATCAACTACATCTTGCCCGGAGGCCACTTCACCAAATATGGTATATTTACCATCTAACCAAGGTGCATCACCTAGTACTATGAAAAATTGAGAACTTGCACTATTAATATCAGAACCACGAGCCATTGATACCATGTATTTTGTATGTTTTAGGTTGCTAAATTCAGGTGGAATTGTATATCCTGCGTCACCTGTTCCCCATGTATCACGTGCACCGTTTTTTGTATTTGGATCACCACCCTGTATAACAAAACCTGGAATTATTCTATGGAAAATTGTTCCATCATAAAATCCAGATTTTGCAAGTTTTTCAAAGTTCGCTACAGTTTTTGGTGCAACATCATCTCTGAATTTAATAACAATATTTCCATATTTTGTAGAAATGACACCCACATCACTCGTGGGATTTACGCTTGTGGGATTAACACTTGTAGAA
Organism: uncultured Nitrosopumilaceae archaeon; assembly: GCA_964508325.1. GTDB lineage: Archaea > Thermoproteota > Nitrososphaeria > Nitrososphaerales > Nitrosopumilaceae > TA-20. Next base: position 4,234 of record CAZDTF010000046.1, read on the forward strand.
TTAATCTGGGGTTTTATCTCTTGATAAGAATTACTTGTTTGTGATAAATAGTTAGGATTGACTTGATATAACAACACTCCTGAAACAATACCAGATTTAGTGTTATTAAGGCTAGGAGAAGCATAAGCAAGTTTTAAAGGTCCATTACCATCGGCTGGAAACTTTATTGTTTTAGAATAAACTCCTATGTATCCTGTTTGATATTTGTCTGATTGTACATGAGTATTTGGATCAAAATAAGTCACTGGCGTGAAAGGAAACATTTTTCCTAATAACGTATTTTGCCAAAAGTTATCAGTTGGAGTAAATTGATCATCTTGGAGGAATTGGGATGAGTCTTCTCCTGCTATCTTCATAAACCACTGTTTTTTACTTTCATCCCCGCCGCCTCCTAGGATGTAAAGTTCTTGGCCATTTGAAACAAACTTCTGTCCAACAACATATACAAGAATATAGTTAGCACCCCAATCATGTAACATCTTCCAAGCTTGATCAGGCGAACTTAGGAATATTTTTGCGATTTTAGCAATTGCGTTAGTGTCTAGCGTTGCATTATCAGCAAGTGTTGTTCGTCCACCAAGGGTTTGTATCCAATATCCATAGTCCCACCAAGAGGCAATAACAGAACCTTGCGGGGTATTATTTTTTATCCAATTCAAGGTTGTTGGCCAATCATCTGTAGAAATGGCGTAATTAGAACCACCATTGAGTATTGTTGGAGGAGATTTTGTTACTGATATCCAATTAGCATTTGCTGGGAAAATAGTTGGTACTAAAAGGAGCGCAACTAAAACCGCAACATATGATATTTTAGTAACTCTTCCTAAAACACTTGTTGATTTTTTACCTTGATTGCTTCCCTTCTTTGAATCAGATGACTTTACTTGAGTTCCTTTCTTTGATGAATCGGAGGTTTTCATTAGAGTTCCTTTCTTTAGTATTTCAGATGTTATTACAGCCAACCCAACTGATGAGAGTATGATAACTGAAGTTGCAGTTAAGAGCTCTAATCTTGCAAAAGTTCCTCCTGCATAAGCACCAACAATACCAATAATTAGAGCAAAGACAGTCATTTCATTTTTAATTCCTACTGGTAGAGATTTCTGATCTCCCCATTTTTTCCTAAAAATAAGCCATATTCCCAAACCAGCAAACAACATAAGAATTGAAAAATAGGTAAAATTCTGAGTAAGTGTGGGTGTTGCATGTTCCGCAACAGAATCAACTAATGGATCTTCTGATGTAAGAAATGGATTTATCGCATTTAGATAACGAAAGCTTGCTCCATGAAGAAGGTGAGATGAAATTATTGCAACGCCAGCTATTACAGATCCTCCTAAAATTGCTAAGCTATTACGTAGTGCTGTTCCCTCCCTGCTAAATTTCTGAACAAATATCATTCCAACAAGAAATATGGTTGGCCCTATGAGTGCAAATCCGCGGACTCCTAATACAAAATCAAGTCCAGGTCTTTCAAATGCTCCTGCTACTCCCAAAGTAACAGCAGTAAAGAGAGGTATTGCCCAAAGTAGGAATTTGTGATCTTTTCTGATAAATGGAAGTATGATAAAGAATAATGCTAATGGCATAAGGAAGAATTCCACGCCTCCCCATGAAGCAAACCCAATAGCTAAAAAAAGTCCTCCACCGATTAATTTTCCAAAAGCGAGTTTGTGGTTTTGTGATTTTAGTCCACTAAGAAGTAAATAGAGACCTAAGAGGCCATAAAAAAGTCCTAGTGGTTCAGATTTGAACCAGCCAATGGTACCTCTAACAATGATAGGTGGAGATATTGCAAAGAAGAGTGAAGCAAAAAGACCCGCAGTCGTACCTCCCATAACTCGTATAAGAGCAAATACAATTATTGCTGTAAGCGAACCGAAAACAACAGGAAATATTATTGTAAAATCGTAAAGACTAGAACCAGCACCAAATATTTTATAGAAAAAAGCATCTGTGAAGTGTAATGGAACCTGTGATGTAGAATATACATCCCTTCCATTTGGATACCAACTCATATCATCATGCCAGTGGACGTAAGCGTTTATACCATGATTCAAAAGATATTGAGTTGCTCTATAGTTAAAAAAAGGATCAAACTCATTTAATTGAAAACCATAATCAGCTGCTTGTGAGCGAACCATGACAGATATTGAAAAGGAAATTGCAAGGATACCTATAATCAAAAGATGATGTAGGTGGAACTCAAAAGTTCCAATCTTAAATAATTTTAGGTTTGAAATCAACTAAAAGGTTTGAAATTTACTCTGCTTATTACTCTTTTGTAAGAATGTGGACGCTGCAAGACTTAACTAATTCTTTGAATTCTTTTGCGTCAGATTCACTTCCAACTATAGTGCCATAGTGCATTGGAATTGCTATCTTTGGTTTTATTTTTTCTACTGCTTTTGCAGCCTCTTTTGCATTCATAACATAAGTTCCACTTACCGGAATAAGTAGAATGTCCGGTTTTAGATCATTCATTTCAGGAATAAGATCCGAGTCTCCAGTATGATAGATTGATGTTTCACCTATACTTACAACGTATCCAATTTTATTGTCTTCTTTTGGATGAAAGGGTTTGTGCGTATCTGGGTTTATCTTGTCTATGTTATATGCAGGAACAGCTTTGATTTCGATATTGTTTAATATTTTTTCTTGTCCTGGACTGAGACCAATTTTTTCTTTTGAAGTAATTTTAGTGAGTTGATTAATACACTCTTTTGCGGCAACAATTGTAGTATTATTAGATGAGATTTTTTTTAGATCATCTAAACTCATATGATCAAAATGATTATGTGAAATTAGTATAATATCTGGATGTAAAGATCTTGACAATTTGTATGGATCTGTACATATAGTGACTGATTTTTCTATTGTGAAGGTGTCATGACCGTGCCATCTTATTTTAATTCCATTGTATTCAAACATATTTTAATTAGTAATTTTTGTTAAAGTTAAATCTTACTAGGTTCAAGGACAATTCTGTCATTTGCTAAAGAAATGACGGAGCCAAAGTTTTTTATTCTATTTTTTAGTTTTGTATCTACAGTTGCTATAATTCCGTGATGTTCTTTTACATATGATACCAAGGCATCGTCTACATTACTTCCTGAAATTTCTATTTTTCTAAAATCTTTTATTATTTTGAGTGCATTACCAGCAGAAGTTTTTTTTTAAGATTCTTATCTGTTGAAAGCCTTTCAAGTTCATTTACAACCATATCAGGAACAGTAAATTCAATTGTTCCAATTTCTGTATCAAGGTTTGATATATTTTTAACACTTTTTGATGCAAGAATCATCAAAAAACTGGTGTCACAGACAACTTCAACCAACTACTACACCTGCTCCAATGAGTCTCCATCTTTCTTGGATCCTTCTACTTATTGCCACTCTTCCCTTCTCAAATAGGCAGACTGGTCTTCTTAACTGCACATCCACTCTTTCACCTCTTACACTTGTTACTTTTGAAAGAACTGGTGCAGTTCCTACACTAAGTCTTAACGATTCACCTACTTGTACAGATGAAACTTTTATTTCGTCAATTGAGCCTACAGCAGTATCAAAGAGGTTTATCTCTATTTTTGCAGTTGAAGAATTTCCTGGCAGAGTACCTGGTTTACCAATAACAGAACCAATAAGTGAGTCGCTTCGTGTCATTGAAGGATCAAGTTTTGTCCCTATAGCAACTAAACCTCCAGGTTTAACTTCGTCTACAAGACCTGCACCTGTTCCAAGAGAAGAGATCTCTGTAATAATTGGTTCATAGACATTATTTTTCTCGTTAGCAAGACCAGGTTTTATCTCAATTTCGTCGCCCACTTTGAAAAATCCTTGAGTTACACTTCCACCTATGACACCACCTTTTATGTTCTTTATTTTAGTACCAGGCTTGTTAACATCAAATGAACGTAATACATGCATGACAGTTGGTTTTGACTCATCTCTTTTTGGAGTTTCAATTGTAGATTCGATTGCACCTATCAATGCATCTATGTTAAGTTTTGATTGTGCAGAAATTGGAATTATAGGTGCTTTTACTGCATTAG
>CAZDTF010000047.1:0-8276 GCA_964508325.1 uncultured Nitrosopumilaceae archaeon
TGAATAGTGCGGAGGAATCCTACTAGTGAGATTTTGTTTTGGAGAGTTTGCGATCCTGAACCATTGGATAATGAAAAAATATTATCTATTTGAATGTCTCTTAACTCATTAAATGTACATGTAATTTTGAAATTGAATCCTGGTGATAGCATTTCAAGCGGTCTCCACAGTACGATCCGATTTTATATGATTGCGGCTCAATGATAAATTAAATTTCATTTTTCTTAAAATGATTCATCAAAATTGGCAATAGAAGCACTCATGATTTTTGAATTAAAACTTTCAATGTCTGACTTTTACTGGTCGAAACTTGAACGTTAAGTCCTGTAATACTTGGCAAAACAAGATATAAAGAGGCATAATAAAGGATACCTATGCCGTTAAAGCGAGCAAGTCGTGGACGACAAAAGGGAGGAAAGGGTTCCGCTGGTCGTATCCAATGTACAAATTGTGGAGCTACCGTTCCAAGGGACAAGGCAAAAAAAGTTACATCAAGATTAAACTTGGTTGAACATACCCTCGCTAAGGAGCTTAGAGCTCAAGGAGCATATATTGCATCACCAACAGTTTTGAAATGGTATTGTATATCCTGTGCAATTCATTTTGGAATATTAAAGATTAGATCTGCTGATTCTAGAAGAAAAACAGGAAGACTACGATAATCAATCTTTGATACTTTTAGCAGTTGCAATTATCCTCTGAATTAGTGTGATTCCAGCAATGATTGCCACAATTATTACAGCGTAATTTAAGAAGCCAGGAACCATTCCAACAATAGCAATCACTAACAGTCGTTCTGCTCTTTCTCCCATTCCTATACCTTGAAGCTGAACTCCAAGTGATTCAGCCCTTGCCCTTGTATAACTTACAAGAAGCGAAAGTGTAATTGCTAAAAGAACTACATAACCTTCAGAATATCCTCCAATCAATATTCCAAGAAATATTGCTACTTCTGCAATCTTATCAAAAACAGAATCTAAAAAGGCGCCTTTTTTTGATGACTTTTGTGTGACCCGCGCAACTTGACCATCAACGATGTCAAAAAATCCAGAAATTAAAAGCAGTACCCCTCCAATTACAAAGGAATATTCAAAGTGTATAGCGTAGATTATTGCCGATGCAAAAGCAAATCCAAGACCTATTGCAGTCCAAAAATTTGCAGACAAGCCAGTTGACGCAAATACCGTACCAATCTTTTGCAATGTAGGTTTTAGACTCTCTCTGAAATTATTAAGCATCAGATACCAAACAATTTGTCAATAATTTATATCATTATAAACAAATCACTCAAAATCTACATAGACGAATATTTTTTTATTAAACTACTGTTGGCTGTTGTTGCATAACGCAGTGAATTGCGCCCATTCCATATATCATGTCGGTGCAATCAATTCCTATAACTTTTCTGTCTGGGAATTGGTCTTGAATAATCCTTAGTGCTAAACGGTCGTTCTTATGTTTGAATGTAGGGACTAAAATCACTTTGTTGGCAACATAGAAGTTTAGGTAACTTGCTGGTAACCTTGTTTTTTTATCTCTGACACTAGCGAGAATAACAGGAGGCATTGGCACTTTTATGACTTTCAGTTTCTTTCCATATTGATCTGTTGATCGGAGAAGTATCTCATAGTTCTCTCTTAATTTGAAATTGTTCTCATCATTTTCATCCTCTTCAAAAGCACACAAAACCGTTCTTGGATTAACAAAACGAGCTAAATTATCAATATGACCATCAGTATCATCACCTGCAACACCAGATTTTAGCCAGATAATATGATCTATCCCAAAGTAATTTATCAAAAATTTTTCAATTTCACTTTTTGAAAGATTGGGGTTTCGGTTACTGTTCAGTAGGCATTGTTCTGTAGTAAGAAGAGTTCCTTCTCCATTGACATCAACAGAACCGCCTTCTAAGACTATACCTGGCCTGAAATTATTTACCTGCAACCTGCTACTTATGATAAAAGGAATTTGAGTGTCTTTCATAAGATCTTTGTATTTTCCTCCCCATGCATTGAATATCCAATGCACAAATGCGGTTTGTTTTTTTTCTTTATTTAGTAAGAAAATTGGTCCATAGTCTCTAAACCAAACATCCGCGTAATTGTAAACATACAAGTTAATTCTCTTAAGATCAATTCCGTTTTGCTTCAAGAGTCTTGTCACCCTTGTTTTCATTTTCAAATCTGTGACAAAAAGATTGACGATCTCATTTTTATGCAAGGCCCGAATCATGTTCAAATATGCTTTTTCGACTTTTTTGACTCTGCTTGGAAATGTTATTGGATCATGTGGCCATGCCAGCCAAGTTGCATCATGCTTTTCCCATTCTGCAGGCATAGAATATCCTAAGATCTTTGGCGTTTCGCTTAAAACGCGCGAACTTAGCAAACCATAAGTTGAAGGGAGTCGATTCCTGAGAAATCCCCAACCGTCTTGTATTCTTTTGTTCTGGCTAATGTCCAATTCTGCAACAACAACTTCTTCATTTTCTTCGCTTGCTCTTTTGATCATTCTTCCAAAAGCATCACAAACAAACGAAGCACCCCAAAATCTGATCTTGCCTTCTGTTCCAACTCGATTAACTGAGGCAACGTGTATTCCGTTAGCTATGGCATGAGAGCGCTGAATATTTTCCCAAGCATAGTGCCAATCGTCTTGTGATAAAGTATCACCTTCAAGATATCCTATTGCGGAGGGATAAAAAATAAGGTCTGCTCCCTGCAAAGCCAAAGTTCTTGCTGCTTCAGGAAACCACTGGTCATAGCAGATAAGTACACCAAAGGAAAGATACTGTGTTCTAAATATCTGATATCCAGAATCTCCTACATCAAAGTAACTTTTCTCGTAGAAAAATGGATCATGTGGTATGTGCATTTTACGATAACTTCCAATAACAGTACCATCAGAATCAATGACAATCGCTGTGTTGTAATGTTTGCCTAACGAGTCTACTTCGAAAATTGGTGCAATGATTACCACATTCAATTCTTTTGCAAGGCTCGATAAGGTGGAGGTAGTTTCTCCTGTGATGGTTTCAGCCAACTGGGTAACATCTTTTTTTTCGTCAGTAGGAAAATACTTGGTTCTGTATAATTCCTGCAAGCAAATGATTTGCGCTCCTTTGTTAGCTGCTTCTCTTATCTTGACAGTGGTTTTTTCCATGTTATTTTTAATATCATCTGAAAGACTAGTCTGAACAAGCCCTATAGTAACAGCATTTTTTTTTGGTGTCATCACGGCCACCTTTTGATTTAAGGTCTTATTTACCTTTAACCTAAACTAAAAATTAAGATTGAACTAAAGATAATGCTAGATTTAGATTTTATGCCACAGTTGAACAAATTTTTTAAATGCATGTTTTAGTGGAAGGGACGAGATTTTTGCAAGTATATATAATATTAAGCATAACCAGAGTCATGGGCATTATAGCAAAAGGTGCCAAATGCAATGTCATAGGCTGTGATAAGGACGGAATCCGTTCTTTGACTACATCAAAAGTGGAGGGAACTGGCCTAAGTATTTCAGGTAGCTCAAAAAAAACCGTATTGTGTAAAGAACATTACAAGGAATGGAAAAAAGCAACAAAAGAAGATAGAGATGTTGAAAGAGCCAGATACGACAGATTCTAGTGTTTTTTATTGAAATATGTCTCTTGCAGATCTTTGTAATATTTATCTAATTTTTTGTACAAACGTTTGGGAGTTCTAGGCTTTTCCGTGCTTAGTGCATAAAGACATAAGATGGGAAATGCAATTGTTGCATCCGCATAAACCATTATCACATCCTCGTGTGCGTCTTTTACCTTACCCCAGCTCTTGCCTTCTTGAAGAGTAGCCCCAGACAATCCACCAGTATCTGGTCTTGCATCAGTTATTTGGATAATATAGTTTTGTCCACCATGACCTAAGCCAAGTATTTGATCTAAGAGAGGTCCTGTTTGCTGTGCAGTATTTTTTGGGACACCGCCACCTATCTCCACTATCCCAGATTTTTTTGAGTTATATACAATGGCAGCTTGTTCGATTATTTCTTTCACAAAGTCCAAGTTGTAAATCTTATTTGCAAATCTAAGTGGAGCCAGATCGAGTGCAAGTGACGAGTCTTTGAGTGTCGAAACATAAACAGGAACATCATAGTCATATGCTGCTACAACAAAACTTTTTTCAGGATGTTTTGATTTTATTTTTGAATATTTTCCCATAGCGTTACAAAATTCTGCAGTTGTAAATGGTTTGTTAATAAGTGTGTCATTAAACATTTTCTGTACTATCTTGTCTTCGGCCATCAGTGTTTCTTTACCCTTGATGTACACGTCCCGAATCCTAACAATGTCTTTTTCATAAAGAACCATGTCGTCTACTTCAAAGTGTCCTTGTTTTACTGGCAGATTCCATGCAAAATGGTCTTCGTGATATACGTTTGCTCCCGTAGATATAATCCAGTCCACAAATCCTCTTTCAATTAGAGTTTTGAATAATCCGCCAAAACCGACTGGAGTCATTGCTCCCGAAATAGTAAGACAGATTGTAGCATCGTCTTCTATCATTTTGCAATAAAGCTTAGCTGCCTCACCTAACTGTCTTGCATTATAACCAGAGCTTGCAAAAATGTCTACAAGATCATCGATTCCCATGTTGGGTTTAATTTTGAAATGCGGTATGTCTTTGCCATGAAAACTGTGTGGATCCACGGAATTGGTGTCTAGTTTTGGACTAAATAATACTTTGGTCAGTAACTTATTCTAATATGAGACAATTTTAGACCTTCAATCCTGACTAACATTACTAAATATATTACAGATAGTTTTAGACCCGAAGAAACTAAAAAATTTGAGCAGAAGATCAAGCATAAAGTGACCAAAACTCCTTTTATTTAATAGATGTTTGATTTGGTGGCTCATGTCTGATAATTTGAGAAAGCTTGTTGAAGATTTGATTGATTTTGGTTACGGGGATGTTTTAAGACTAGATGCTATCTTAAACGCCCTGAAACAAGGAAGAAAGATGTATACTTCTGATCAAAGATACATTGACATGTTAGTTTCAAAACATCTATTTCCACGAGGATCAGACGTCGCAGTGAAACTAAGAGACGAGATAAAGATTCTAAACGAAAGACTTGATAAAGCAGAACCTCTAGGACGCAAATTTAGAGGTAGCACCAGATACAAAAGTGAAGGCACCGCACTAGTTTTGTCCATGTTTTTTGGGTTTTTTGGATTCATGGGATTTGGGCATCGCTATGTAGGACACATAGTAAAAAGCTTGACAATTCTGTTTTTTGGGTGGGTATTGCTAGTATTGAACGCACTCAACTTTACTCCCTTAATTGCATCAGGCATATTCCATCAAGAGACAAACTATAGTTTCCCTTTTCTCATACAACAAATATCAAAAAGTAATTTACATTTGGATCCTTCTATTATGATTGTCATAACTGCTTTTGTTATGATTGGACCTCCAGCTGCCTACTTTGTCTTGTATATCTGGCAGGTTTTAAATGCAAGAAATCTTACTAAAGAGTTTAATGAGAACATGGATAGAACAGGCAATCAGCTTTATGAAGTAACAGTTGAGAAAAAAATAGTCTTTGTATTGGTTGCCCTTGCACCAATTATTGGAAGCGCCGCATTCTATTTTTCCATACACACCACTTCATTACAACAAATGATGGGAATAAATTAATAGAATGATCTACAAAAAAAACTACGCTGTGACTAACTCAATTTGCCTTGAAGAGTGTCTTGAAATATCTTTGTGCATGATTGCATGTGTTTCCTGCTTGAAGGTCAGATTACATCTATAACATTTCCATGCTGTCATACTCATATTTACATAAAACTGGTTTTTTGTATATAAAATCCGCGTAGCTTTTGTACTTTTCATTTCTATTCTGATTTAATTAAATTTAGCCAACTTTAGTTAACTTTGTTACTTGATCCCTAAATACTAAAAAGTAAATCTCAATATAATGAAGGAAGAAAGAGTTAATCTGAGCAATGTTGACATCGACAAGCTAGTAAACGCTTCAAAACAACACCTGCAGGAACTTGGTCTTAAAATAATTCATGAAGACAAGTTTGAAAATTATTGGAGCGTCAAAGCTCACAAAGGTGGAAAGTTTGCTACAATAACTGGAAGTATTAGGGATGTTGAGATACTAATTACTGGTGCAAATAATAGCTATGAGCTAACCCTTCGAACAGGAGCTTGGGGTCGCGACATTGCAATTCCTACACTTCTTGCAAGCACTGTCTCGTTGGGAGGGGCAGCAGCTGTAGCAGCCGCAGAAGTTTATAGGGCACACAAATTTGAGAAAAATTTTTGGGAATTTCTTAACAAGCAAATATCTCAGATAGGCAGTAATGCAACAATAAGCCAACCACAGGTAATCAAACCTGACACATATGAAAAATAATTGATCTACTTCATTTTTTATATTACAGGTTGAAAAATTTCACAGAATGTATTTTAAGGTCTATAGAGATCTCGAGATGAAATGACTTTGTTCAAACAAGGACGCTGGAATTTAGCTGAGCTTGTGACAGACCCAAAAGGTGCCGCATTTAGAAAACAGCTCGAAGAGGTTGACGCCAAGGTAAGAGATTTTGAAAAAATGAAGAAAATTCTAAAGCCAAACATCTCTGCCCAAAAGTTTGCTTATTTTCTTCACTGTTTAGAAGAGATCTCGGAAAAGTTTAGTGTGGTTTCAGGCTTTGCATCTTTAGAATATTCTGCTGATACACAGTCAGATGAAGCCACGTCATTACTAACTAAAATGACAAAGCTTGGCTCCCAGATTGAAAATCGTACTTTGTTTTTTGATCAATGGTGGAAAAAACAAATAGATCAAAAAAATGCAGACAGATTAATAAAGTCGTCAGGTGAACTGGCAGAGTTCTTAAGATTCAAAAGACTTTTGGCCAAATATTCGCTTTCCGAATCGGAGGAAAAAATAATCAACACATTGGATGTTACTGGCAGTACTGCACTAGTCAAACTCTACGACAAAATAACTAATGCATTCCAGTATGCCGTAAAAATTGATGGGAAATTGAAAAAATACAACAGGGAAGAACTTAGTTTGCTTGTTAGAAACCCTAAATCCAAAACAAGAGAGATTGCTTACAAAGCATTGTTATCTCAATATGATAAACAAAAGGGAGTTCTTGGTGAAATATATCAAAATCTTGTATTAAACTGGAAGGATGAATGTATAGAGATAAGAGGATACGCTTCACCAATCACTGTCAGAAATATTGCAAATGATATAGATGACAAGACAGTAGACGCCCTGCTATCTGTTTGCAAAAACAATGCTGCAGTATTTCAAAGATTCTTTATACAAAAGGCAAAAATGCTTGGAATGAAAAAACTTCGACGTTATGACATCTATGCCCCTTCCTTGAAAGTAAAGCAAAAGTCCTACAAGTATGATCAGGCGGTTAAGATGGTGCTACAGACACTAAATGGCTTTAGTCCAACGTTATCAGAATTTGCAAAAAAAGTTTTTATGCAAGACCATATCGACTCATCCATCAGGCCCGGAAAAAGAAGCGGGGGGTTTTGTAGTACAATCTCTCCAAAGATAACACCATTTGTTCTTGTAAACTTTAAAGGAAAATCTAATGATGTATTTACACTAGCACATGAATTAGGTCATGCCATACACAGTATTGCAGCATCAGACAAGTCGATTTTTGTAACAGAGGCGCCGTTACCTTTGGCTGAAACGGCTTCAACATTTTCAGAGATGTTATTGTTCGATGAAATTCTAAACAAAGTAACTGATGAAGAAAAAAAATCAATATTGACTGAACACATTGATGACCTCTATTCTACCATATCACGGCAGGCCTTTTTTACACTATTTGAGATTGCTGCGCATAAAAAAATTGGAGAAGGTGCAACGGTAGAAAACATCTCAAAAGAATATGCAAAGACACTTAGGGATCAATTTTCCAATTCGATTAACATTACAGAAGATTTCGGTGTTGAATGGAGCTGCATTCCTCACTTCTATCATTCACCATTTTATTGTTATGCGTATTCATTTGGAAACCTACTTGCATTATCATTTTTCCAGAGGTACAAAAAAGAAGGAAAATCGTTTGCCCCCACGTACATAAAAATTCTTTCTGCTGGAGGCTCTCAGAAGCCAGAAACTCTCTTAAAAGAACATGGAATTGACATTTCATCTCAAAAATTCTGGCAAGACGGTTTTGAATGCATCAAAAATCAGGTCAACACCCTGATAAAACTAGATTATTAAAA
>CAZDTF010000048.1:0-642 GCA_964508325.1 uncultured Nitrosopumilaceae archaeon
GGGCCGGGTTGCTGTTATATTGTGCAGCTGCCAGAGGTAAAAACGCAGATGCAGTAAAGAGACTCAGTAGAACTGCGCCAATTATGATAGGTTTGTTCATATCAAGCACCTGCCATGAAATGCGCGTTCGTTCATATTTAACTTTTGTGTCAAATACAAAAATTTTTGAAGCAACGTTTATGTTTTGCTCTACAGGCATGCGACCTATGGGCAGAATGCATTCACACAGACATGGGCAATCACATTCGATCAGGCCAGTTACACCCAGTGCACCAACGTGGATAAAGCAAAGCCCAGAGGAAATAGAAGAGTTGATTTTGAAATATGCAAAAGAAGGTCTAAAAACAAGCGAGATAGGAGTCAAACTCAGAGATCAGCATGCTATTCCACTAACCAAACAAATAGTTAAAAAATCCATTACTGAAATACTCGCTCAAAAAGGAATTAAATCAGATATGCCTGAAGATTTGAACAATATTGTAAACAAGGCATTAGGATTACAAAAGCATCTCAAGATTCACACATCTCATAGACGAAATGTAAGGTCCCGTGAATTACTGGAAGCTAAGGTCCCCCGACTTTCTACCGAAGAAAAAAAACTTTGCCGCAATTCCAAAACCTTACAATAAAAAACCAGCCAAA
>CAZDTF010000048.1:652-8203 GCA_964508325.1 uncultured Nitrosopumilaceae archaeon
TTAAAAATTGTAAAGAGAAGTAAAACAGACTTTATTCCTATTATAAAAAAATTGGCCGCATTCCTAAAACTTGGAAATATAAGTCAGTCATAGCTCAACTTGAATAATGACAAACAAGCTTGACATAGCGCTTTCTTACTTTCATGACAAGATTACAGATTCTATAAAATCTGGCAAGAACATTTCTGTGATTACTCATCTTGATTGTGATGGGATTACGTCTGGAAGTATTGTAACAAAATCGCTCATAAGATCAGGTGCCAAATGTACATTACGTACTGTAACTGAATTTAACAAGAATTTAGTCGATAGAATGAAAAATGATTCTAGAGAATTTCATATAATTACTGATCTTGGAGGCGGGTTTGCAAAAGAACTTGATGCTGGACTAGATGATAACTGGATAGTAGTTGACCATCATCAGATCCCGGATGAAGAATTTGATAATGAACGAGTGGTTAATGCGTGGAAATATGATATCGATGGTGGTTTAGAAGTCTCAGCAGGTGGGATGGCATATCTAGTTTCAAAGGCATTACATAAAGAAAACACTGACCTTGCATGGATAGCTGTTGTTGCTGCACTTGGTGACAGACAAGATCAAGGTGAAAAAAAATCATTCACTGGAATTAATTTAGATATTGCCTCTACTGCTAAGAAAAATGGTCAAGTTGAAATTGATCTTGACATATTATTAGTAGGAAGAGAAACAAGACCACTTCCAGACGCTCTTGCTTTCACATCACATCCCTTCATAGAAGGTCTTACGTGGAATCGAGATGCATGTTTGTCATTACTGAATTCGTCAGGAATTAAATTGAAAGATGGTAGTAGATGGCGTGTTCCTGCAGAACTCACTGAGGATGAAAAAAGACTTCTTCTTCAAACTATTTCCAAATTCACAACAAGCAAAAATGCGACCGAGATAATGGATAATCTTGTAGGATATACATATACACTTTCTGGTGAAGACAAAAGAAGCTTTTTGCGTGATGCTAGGGAATTTTCTACGATGTTAAATTCATGTGGAAGAATTCGCAAGTCAGGAGTTGGAATAGCAATTTGTCTGGGAGATAGAACTAAAATGTTAGAAGAAGGAGAAAATATTCTTTTTGAGTACAGGACTTTATTACGAACGTATATGAACGCACTTTCCAGTGAGCGCTGGAGAGTAGTTGATAATGGAAAATATGTAATGGTAGACGGCGAGGGATTAGTATCAGAAAACATGACAGGAGCAGTCTCCTCACTCCTAGGCGGTTCTCAAAAGAACGCTGGTAAGATCATAATATTAAGGACAAATAGCGAGGAAGGTACGATAAAATTTTCGTCTCGAAAATCTACAGGGTGTAAATCTGAAGTAAACTTGGGATTGCTTATGAGATCATGTGCGACCAAAGTTTTAGGGGTTGGTGGTGGTCATGATGCGGCAGCAGGAGCTAGAATAACTAAAGACAAATTGGACGAGTTTTTAGACTGTTTAGAAGAAAATGTCACTAGAGTGTAAGGTTCAAGTCTTTCTAAATAACCTCACACAACAAAAATCCGACGCAATACGAAAATCTTTATCTCCAGACAACATAAACTTTCCAAAAAATCTTTCCTTGGACATTGAGAGTAGTTATAATTCACTTGTCTTTACGTTTCAAGGTAAAGGAAATATACGAACATTAATTTCTACTATTGATGAAGTTCTTGAACATGCCCAAGTGGTACTCAGAGTGACTGACTAATGCTTGATCCTAAAATTTTACGCGAAAATCCTGATAAGATTAGAAAAATGCTTACCGATAGAAATGTCGATTTTCCATTAGATGAATTGATAATGTTGGATGATGCCAGAAGAAAATTCATGAAGGAGATCGATGAATGGCGCAAGAAGAAAAATGACATGTCTCTTAACATTGCAAATCAAATTGAAGCACTGCGTAGGTATAAAGAGGAAAATATAGCCGATACAGAAAGAAAAGGAAGAGATGATATATTTAAAGAGAATTCAGAACAAATGCGACGTATTTCTACAGAAATTGATGAGATTGAAAATAAACTAAAAGACATAGAATCACGTTATACAAAACTTGCTCTTACAATACCAAATTTAATAGATGAATCAGTTCCAATTGGAAAAGATGAAATGGCAAACAAGGAGTTAAGAAAATGGGGCAAAATTCCTCAATTTAATTTTAAAATTAAAGATCACATAGACTTGTCACAAAGCCTTGATCTTGTAGATTTAGAAAGAGCTGCCAAAGTTTCTGGTGCAAGATTTTATTACTTAAAAAATGATCTTGTAAAATTGAACCAATCTCTAATTCATTACGCTTTAGATTTTCTTTCTGATAAAAACTACACACCAATTCAGACGCCATATTTGATTAACCATAATTCAATGGAAGGTGCTATAATCGCTCAGGATTTCGAGGATGTGATTTATAAAATCGAAGGAGATGATCTATATCTAATTGGTACATCAGAACATGCAATAGCATCAATGCACTATGACGAAATTCTAGAAGGAAAAAATTTACCTCTAAGATATGCAGGTGTAAGTCCTTGTTTTAGAAAAGAGGCAGGTGCACATGGAAGAGATCAGAAAGGAATTTTTCGTGTACATCAATTTGAAAAAGTAGAACAATTCGTTTTTTCTAGATCAGAGGAATCTAGAAAAGAACATGAGCAAATGTTATCTAACGTAGAAGAATTTTATCAAAAACTTGAGATCCCATATAGAGTATTGATTTTGTCAAGTGGAGATCTTGGAAAGGTTTCTGCAAAAACATATGATCTTGAGGCATGGATGGCAGGTCAGAATAGTTATCGTGAGATAGTCTCCTGTTCCAATTGTTTAGATTTTCAAGCCAGGAGACTTAAGGTAAGATTTCGTGATAGAACAAACGATCAGCCTCAATATGTTCACACCTTAAACAGCACACTTGTAGCTACAACACGAACTCTTGTTGCCTTAATGGAAAATTTCCAGACAAAGGATGGTCACATTTCTATCCCAAAGGTTTTACAAAAATATGTTAACAAAAGTATAATCTAAAAAGTCGTACAACTTATATTTTGGCTACAAACGTCGATTATAGTTGGCACGTCAAAAGACAGCTAGGGTGAAGGACAAATGGAGAGAAAAGAAATGGGTTACTGTACTTGCTCCCTCCGCGTTTAACAATATTCCAATAGCCTACATTCCTATAACTGAAGATGCAAGTGCGATAGGTCGAGTAGTCGAAGTTACTTTGTTTGATATTATCAAAGGTGATCCTTCACAACATCAGTTTAAGTTGTATTTCCAGATAAGCAAAGTTGAAGGTGAAACCGCTACAACAATTTTTAAACGATTTGAGTATGCAAAAGAATTTCTCAGGAGCCTTGTAAGACGTGGTTCTTCTTTGATTAATTTCATAGGAGATTATAAAACAAAAGATGGAAATATTTTCAGAATAAAAATAATTGCTCTTACACAGAAGAAATTAAATACATCTCGTAAGCACGCTCTTAGGTTAGTTGCAAAAGATGTAATGGCAAAAACAATTCCTGAAATGACAATAGAACAATTTATTCAAGCTACAGCATTTGGAAAGATAAATTCTGATATCATGGCTGCTGTTAAAAAGATAATTCACGTACGCCATGTAGGCATAGAAAAAGCAAAGATAATCAGAACTGCAGAAGCTGAAATTGCCTTGTTGCAAGCCTAATAGATTTATTGTTTATTTATAATCAAAAAGCATGGTAAATCACATAGAGATAATTATAGAGATCATTGTACATGCAACAGAGGATACAAAAAAACTTTTTGAACCATTATTAGAATTATTCGATATAAAGGAAGAAGAGTTTGTAAAGGAAAGATTGGAAGGTCATTTTGGAAACCCTATTTTATTGATGAAGACAAAATTGGTAAAAAAACGAGCTGAAGAATTCATTAAGAAGATAGTTTCAAAAATTTCAAGATCACAACTGGATGAGTTTTTACGAAACATTGAGATGTATTTCGAAGGATCTTCCTTGTTTATGCGAATAAGCAAAGGAGATTTGGTAAGAAATTCTATTAGTTTACAACAAAATGATGCCATGAAAATCAAAATTTCAATACCTGTTTATAAAAAGAATGAGCTTGTCAGAACATACTTGGAACTTTTAGGGAAATGAAAAAAAAGAAAAGATATCTTTTGTTGCAGTTTGAAAAACCAATTGAATTTGAAAATTTCACTGAAATCAAGATAATCTCAAATGAAGAACATCAAGTTGTGATTTCGTGTGGGCTTGCTAAACTTTCACAAGTAATTGCGGATTTTGAAAAGGTTTGTAAAATTGTGAATGTTTCAGGAACTCTCAAAGCATTACGCAGAGTTTAATAGTATTTAGAAGACAAGGTAACGAGGGAATGAGGTAATATTTGCCGCTCCAGTCTGAGCAAGTAGCTGTGAAGAAGCCGCGACGAACCGACCCAAAAACCTGATCTGTTTTCATACGGTTCTTTTAAATATAGTAGATCCTGTTTTTTGGCTGTGAAAACTGATTATGATATCATTATAGCTGGCGGAGGACTTGCGGGAATGATCACCGCACAATCAGCTTCATTTTATTCAAAACAAAGATTATCAATCTTAGTTATTGATAGAAATCCAGAACCTACCTTAGGAAAAAAGACAATAAATGGGTGGATATGTGGAGACGCAGTAGGTAAAAACACTGTTGACTTTATGACAGAGAGAATTAAGATTGCTTGGGGAAATCCAGAGATTGAGCATCCCGTAAAAGGAGTAATGGCATTTTCACCTGACAGACAAACTTCCATACCTTTTGACGGAGATGGATTTATGTTAAATAGACAGGAGCTTCCCCAGCGTCAGCTTCGTGATGCAAAAAAGATGGGGATAAATATACAGTATACTGTTGCGCTAAGGAATTTGTTGTATGAGAATGGTTCTGTAATAGGAGTTGAAGGAACAGATCTTACAACAAATCAGCCGTACAAAAAAACTGCAAAAATTGTAATTGATGCAACTGGAGTTACCTCTATGTTGCGAAATGGGCTTGCAATTAGTTCAAAGATTGAAAAAAAAATAGATCGTGATGATTTAGAATCTACTGGAAGACATATTATGAAATTTGAGAAAGGAGTGGAAGATAAGGTAGATTTTGATCCTGATTATTGTATAATACATCTTGATCAAGATATTGCACCAGGTGGATATGGTTGGGTCTTCCCAAAAGGGAAGAACAAGGTAAACATTGGTCTTGGAATCCAGCAAAAGGAACTTCATAAACGAAATGAGAGATTGGGAAGGAAAGACGATGTTGTCAAATTGATTAATGATTATGTAAAAATCAACAAGGCAATGAAGAATCCACGATTATCTGACGATCCAAGCGACTCTCATAATGCGACTGGAAACTGGCAGGTTTCTGTCAGAAGACAGAATGATTGCCTAGTTGCCAATGGTTACATGTTGGTTGGTGACTCTGCATGGATGCCAAAACCATTAGACGCTGGAGGAATAGGGCCTGCCATAGTTGCTGCAACCATTATTGGTAAAAATGCAGGGGATGCAATAGAAACAGGAGATGTTAGTGAAAAGGGTTTATGGCAGTATAATATTGATTTTATTAATGAATATGGATACAAAACTGCAGGGCTTGAAATTTTATGAAGATTATTGTATACTTTAACAAACGAGCAGATTAACTATGGCATGAAACACTTTTTGTCCAATTTGGATGTAGAGGCAATAAGCAAAGGAGAACATCCTGATTTTGGTACAGTAGGTAAGCTTGGCATGATGATCAGAGGTGCTTTGAACAAAAAACTTGCGGATGGTCTTAGATTTACTGCGCAACAAAATAAAAAATTAACAGAACACTACTATAATTTCCCAAAAACTCCAGAGGAATATAATGTGTGGCACAACACTTTACATCGTATTTTAGATGAATCATATGCCAATCTTAGAAACTAATTGATCTTATTATTTTAGTACACCCTATCTTGGAAGAATCAATTAGTGAAGATTTAGTGGTATGGTACCACTTCCCCAAGGTTCTTTTACAAGAAAAGAATAATTTTTGGTAGAGTCGTAATCAAATCCTTCATAGAAGGTCCAATCTAGGAATTTTGGTACATTTGGTATCAAAGTCAAACTGCCATATACCAATGTGTTTGTAGCATATGAAATTTCTTTTTGTCCATCACTTAGAACATAGTTACACAGATCTTGTCTTAGACATGACATTGTCACCTCCGAATTTTCAGTGTTTTCTACAACAAAATGAATAGTCAATATTGTTTTTCCTTCTTCAGTATGATCAATGTGATTACCTACATAATAGAAAGTAACTGGCCCAAAAGTGTAAGGAATAGAATCAGTCATGCAATTTTTTAGTTTGTAATCTAATTCTATTTCTTGTTGACAGGTTTCTACATCAGCGGCTGATTTTAATTGACTGCATTTTGAAATATCAGGGCCCTTCTGAATTGAGTTCTGAGTTTGTTTTACATTAATTATCCCTGTCTGAATCAAATATTGTATTCCTGAAACAAAATCATTATCTGATATAGTACCATTAGCCCACCAACCTGCGTTATTTCTTACCCATATTGGAATTATATATGATTGCACCGCATTAGTATTAGAATTTGGAATCTTCATTATTCCATTTTTAATAAGGTATTGAATACCTTTGATAAAATCAGGGTCATTAATTTGACCCTCTGACCACCATTTTGCATTATTTTTTATCCAACTCGGAATCTCTAATTGTTGTCCATAGGTTTCTTCAAGGATGCCTATTACGAAAATAAAACTAATTCCTATTACATATAAGATTACTGTTTTACCTTTCACTAATGTCAATACTCATCTTAGAAATTAACTTGTTTGGTTTCAATTGTACTTGTGAGTAATATTGAATCTAAAAACAAGGCAATTTTAAATTAAGGTCTTATACTTTCAATATTGTGTTAGCAGAATCATTGTATATAGATTGGAATAATTCCTTTGAAGTCCTAAACAAGGCATATGACTCTGGTCTGTTTGTATTAATAATAGGACCAAAAGGCACTGGTAAAACCACTCTAGTTCGTGAGTTTGCTACAAAAAAGGACAAAAAGCTTGAATCTGTTAACTTTAGTTTACGAACCCGTGAAAGTCATCTAGTTGGATCAAAAACTCTGGAAAGTGGTTCAGTTGGTTTTGAGGAGGGAATACTGGTAAAATCCATGAAGGAAGGCGGGATTTTATATCTTGATGAAATTAATGCCGCGGAGGCAGATGTTTTACTTAGATTAGATGAAGCATTAGATGATCGTAGACAGATTATCTTAAAGGAATCCAGTGGAGAACTAATTCAGGCAAGTAAAGGATGGTTTGCCATAGCAACTATCAATCCATTAACACATGTTGGAACAAAGGAATTACCACCTCAGATTCTTAGCAGATTTCCTGTTAGAATTAGACTAGAATATCCCCCAGAAGAAATTGAACTTGAAATTGTTAAAAAATACATTTCTGGTTCACATGACAAAGAACTTTTACAAGCAAT